>NZ_RSCK01000009.1:0-78830 GCF_003991895.1 Chroococcidiopsis cubana SAG 39.79 | reverse complement strand
TTAGGCAAATTCAACGAATCTACGTGGTTTTAGCCTACGAAAAATCAAGGTTTCACCCCAGTTTGACAGAAGAGGGATTAGCAGCTTATCAAATTACCCGACGAAACGATTTAGTTGAAGATCCAGACGATCCCGACTTTCAAATTCAGCTTGGAGAAACACGTAGTCAAGGGATTGAGTTCGATCTGACAGGAGAACCCCTACCAGGACTGCGTTTAATTGCGAATTATGCCTACACGGATGCCAAAATCACCGAGGACACCAGAGGTTTTCAGGATAATCAGGTTGCCAACATTCCAGAACATAGTGGTAGCCTTTGGGCAGTGTATGAACTTCAAGCAGGAACTTTAGAGGGTTTAGGCTTCGGTGCTGGGATTTTTGCGGCAGATGGAATATCGGGAGACTTGGAAAATAGCTATGAGATACCTGGCTATTTACGAACTGATGCGTTGCTTTATTATCGGCGAGATAACTGGCGAGTGCAGTTAAATTTTGAGAATTTGTTTGACAATGAATATTTTGAAAACTCTGGGCGTTACGGTCAACCTTTTACGATTCGAGGCAGAGTTTCAGTGACATTTTGATCGTCAAACTCATCTTTAATTAACCCTAGTCCTTCATCTAGACTGCCAAAAATCGCTGAATGACATCCTGACTGAGTTCGCTGGTAGTACCAGATGCGACAATTCCGCCTTTTTGCATCGCATAGTAACGGTCGGCTTGGCGGACGAAATGCAGGTGTTGTTCTACCAACAGCACGGAAATTCCAGTTGTAGCGATAATATCGCGAATTGCTGCCTCAATTTCTAAAATAATGGAAGGCTGAATTCCTTCTGTCGGCTCGTCTAATACGAGTAAGCGGGGATTTCCCATTAAGGCACGGGCGATCGCCAGTTGTTGCTGTTGTCCGCCGCTTAAGTCACCACCCATCCGCGATCGCATTGTTTTCAAGACGGGAAACAAGGAAAAAATGCGATCGGGAACCTTTTGATGGTTTTTTCTACCTTGGGGTAGCGCTTCAAAACCGAGTAGTAAATTTTCTTCTACTGTTAAGCGAGGAATAATTTCTCGTCCTTGAGGAACGTAACCAATTCCTAATTTTGCTCGTTTATCTGGAGACTTCAAAGTTATCGGCTGTCCGGCAAAAGTTACTGCACCGCTACGAGGTTTAATTAACCCCATAATTGTTTTTAGCAGCGTCGTTTTTCCCACACCGTTGCGCCCGATCAGACAAACCATTTGTCCTTCTGTAACGCTAAGATCTACGTTGCGTAAAATATGGCTTTCACCATAATAGACATTCAATCCAGCAACTTGTAACACTGGTTTTTGGGCAGTAGAAGAATTGAATGATGAGGCGATCGCGTCTGTAGCAGGATTCATATTTTATTTTTGGTAATTGGTAATTGGTAATTGGTAATTGGTAATTGGTAATTGGTAGTTGGTAGTTGCTCCCCCAGCTCAAGAGCAGCTCTCTTTTCCCTACTCTCTACTCCCTGCTCCCTGCTCCCTGCTTGTGTTCTACTTCCTGTCCCAAATACACTTCAATCACGCGAGGATCGTTTTGTACTTCGTCAATGTTACCTTCACACAGTACCGAACCTTGATGCAACACTGTTACCTTACGCGCAATCTGACGCACGAATTCCATATCATGCTCGATCACCATAATGGAATGACTTTGAGCCAAAGCTAAGAGTAAATTCCCGACATTTTCGGTTTCTTCATCGGTTAACCCTGCAACAGGTTCGTCAACTAATAATAAATCTGGCGATTGCGCTACAAGCATTCCAATTTCCAGACGCTGTTTTTCTCCGTGAGATAGTTTTGACGCAGGTAGATCTGCATTTGCAGTGAGTCCAATTGTTTCTAATAACCCAGATACGGTTTGGCGTTCCGCACTCTTAGGTTTACCAAATAAAGTTGACCACAGCTTTTTTTGTTGATTGCAAGTGATTTCTAAATTTTCTCGTGGAGTTAAGTTGAGATATATTCTAGGCGTTTGAAACTTGCGACCGATCCCCATGCGGGCAATTTGATGTTCTTTGAGCGATCGCAAGTTTTTTCCTTTGAACAATACCCGTCCTTGAGTTGGTTTTGTCTTCCCTGTAATCACGTCCAAAAATGTTGTCTTTCCTGCTCCATTAGGACCAATAATAACTCTTAATTCACCTTTGTCTAAACTAAAATTAAGGTTTTTCAGTGCCTTAAATCCATCAAAACTGACCGTAACATCTTCTATTTCTAAAATTTTTTCGCCCACTTTATACCCCCTGTTTCAGTTATCAGTTATCAGTTATCAGTTATCAGTTATCAGTTATCAGTGGTAGTTGGCAATTGGGTGGTGCGTGGTGCGCTCAGGCGTGGTGCGTGGTGAGTGTAGTGTTTTTTCTCCCTCAGCTCCCTCAGCTCTCTTCTCTCCCTTGTCTCTCTTGTCTCCCTTGTCTCCCTTGTCCCCTCACTCCTCACTCCTCACTCCTCGTCTCTATCTCCTGCCGTTCGCTCTGCACTTCTGGGTTGACTTCAATTTCAGGATAAGTTGATAGCTGCCGACGATGACCGAGCCGCAACAAGTCAGAACTACGCAACCAACCGACAATACCATCGGGTAGCACGGTCACAACGATTAAAAATAGCGCCCCTTGGAAAAATAGCCAGATCTCGGCAAATTGTTCGCTGAAAAAACTTCTGGCATAGTTGACGAGCAATGCTCCTACAACTGCGCCTACTAAGCTGCCACGTCCGCCAATTGCTACCCAAATAACCATTTCAATTGAGAAGGCAACATCCATCGCTCTTGGAGATACGGAGCCGCTTTGGAGAGTATACATTGCCCCTGCCAACCCCGCGATCGCCCCTGAAATTGCAAAAACTAGCACTTTAAATTCTGTCGGGTCGTAACCGGAAAACCGCACTCGACTCTCATCATCCCGAATCGCTACCAGCAGCCGTCCGAAGCGTCCGCTAGTTAACCAGCGACACAAGGCATAGGTAGCAATGAGTAGCAGCACCGTCAGAACGTAAAAAGTAAATTGCGACGGTCGCGACCCTACGGCTGTACCCAAAAGAGTTTTGAAGTTAACTAATCCATTCGTACCGTTAAATAGTTTTTGCTGCCCGTTAAAAAAGTTGAAAAAAACGATGGTTGCTGCTTGAGTCAAGATCGAAAAATAAACGCCACGAATGCGATTGCGAAAGACCAAATAGCCCAACAAAGCAGCTAAAATCCCAGGAATCAGCACCACAGCAGCCGAAGCAAACGGAAAAGCTTGAAATGGATGCCAAAACCAAGGTAGTTCGGTCACGCCATAAAGTCCCATAAAATCGGGAAGTTCCCCTTGAGGGACTTGGAGTTTCAAGTGCATACCAATCGCGTATCCACCCAAACCAAAGAAGATCCCGTGACCTAAACTGAGTAACCCGGTGTAACCCCAGATCAAATCTATGCCCAAAGCGACAATTGCCAGGGATAAAAATCGTCCTAACAAATTGAGGCGAAATGGGGAAATTAAAGTTGGAATAATAAAAATTAATAAGAGTGCGATCGCGCCTATTATACCTGCTTCAATTAAGAGCGATCGCTTCTTACCTCGCTTTAATCCTCGTCTCCCTATTGCTGCGTCTGCTGTCATTTTTAATTCCTTCTTGATTGGTCATTGGTCATTAGCCATCGATCGTTTGTAGTTACTAGCTTTTGACTTTTGACTTTTAACTTTTGACTTTACTAAGCATCCACAGTCCTTCCTTTCTGTGGGAAAATCCCCCCTGGGCGCACTTGTAGAAAGGCAATAATTAAAGCAAATACCATAACTTTCGCCATACTCGTAGTGGCAAAAAAGGTAAAGAACTCAGATAAAGGCGGGATGGGTGCTGTGAGGATTGCTAGAGTGCCAGAACCAACTAGGTAATTTACCGTACCAATTGCTAATGCGGCTACAATTGTGCCGACCAATTTACCAACACCACCGACAACCACCACCATAAATGTATCGACAATGTAGTTCTGTCCTGTATTTGGTCCCACAGAACCGAGATAGCTAATCGCACATCCAGCAACTCCAGCTAGTCCCGAACCAATTGCAAATGTAAGGGCATCAACTTTTTGAGTCGGAATGCCCAAGCAAGAACTCATGCTACGATTTTGCGTTACAGCACGAATTCGTAATCCCCAAGCAGTGCGTTGCAAGAATTGATAAACTCCAATGACGCAAATAATTGTCAGCGCAATGATAAATAATCTGGCATACGGTAATTGAAACCCACCTACAGGTAAACCGCCACGCAGCCATCTCGGTGCTGAAACATCCACGTTTTGCGCCCCAAACCAAGGCTGATTCACTGCGAGTTTGTAAGTTTGACTCAAAATATTGCCAACTGCGATCGCAATACCTAAAGATAAAGGCAGCATCACTAGTACAAACCAATTACGAATGCGATCGAAGTCCGAACGACGCTGGACGATCCACAAACTGCCAAAAAATAACAGACAAAATATAACTATTCCAATTGCCAGTACCCAGTTCACGCTACGAACGAACTGTTGCAAGATTAAACTTACACCCCAAGTTGCTAGTAAGGTTTCTAATGGTCTGCCATAAAGATAGCGAATGACTCCTCTTTCTAAAATGACTCCCACCCCAGCAGCGACTAAAAAAGCAAATATGAGAGCGAAAAAAATATAAAAATCGAACCAAGGTTCGCCCAATTTTTTAAAGCCTGCTTGGACTACAAAAGTCGTGTATGCTCCTAGCATCATCAACTCGCCATGTGCCAAGTTGATTACACCCATAAGTCCAAATACGATCGCTAGCCCTAGTGCTGAAATTAAAAGCACGGAACCGATACTAATACCGTTAAATAAACCGTCAAATAAGCCAATTAACACGCTTCCCCCTATTCAGTTATCAGTTATCGTAGGGGCGGGTTTAGCAGATAGATTGACAATTCAAACAGTAGATCGAGAGTCAAAACCCGCCCGTACAGCAGTCAGTTATTAGCAATCGGTGTAGAGACGTTACATGTAACGTCTCTACTATTAAACAATGAAATAGCGATCGCAATTGTTTATGAAAAACAAAATTTCTCCCGCTGATTCATACTGCATTTGACAACTGATAACTGATAACTGTCAACTGTTTAAGCTGACTTGTATTTTCCGCCTTTATTAGGATCTGACCAATCGCAGCTATATCCCTTAGTTTCTTTAACAAATTGATTCCAAGGAAGCGGTGCAACTGCTTTATCAGTAGAGTAAACGATTTCAAACAAACCATCGTCTCTCACTTCACCAATTCGGACAACTTTAGAGATATGATGATTCTTATTTAGAGTAATTTTACCTTCTGGTGCATCGAGAGTTTGTCCGTAAGCAGCAGTTCTGACTTTAGCTAAATCGTCAGCCGTACCAGCTTTTTCTACTGCTTGTTTCCACAAGTAAACCGCGATATATGCAGCTTCCATAGGGTCATTTGTAACTCTATCTTCGCCATATTTTTTCTTGAAGGCTTCGACAAACTTTTTATTAGCAGCTGACTCAACTGTTTGGAAATAATTCCAAGCAGCGTAGTGACCTTTCAGATAATCTGGACCTATTGCTCTGACTTCCTCTTCCGCAATACTGACAGACATGGAAGGATACTTATCTGGATTCATTCCAGCGCCTTGTAATTGCTTGAAGAAAGCTACGTTGCTGTCTCCATTCAACGTGTTATAGATGATGCCACCATTAGGTAAAGCTTGCCGAATTTTGGTAATAATTGGTGTAACTTCTGTGTTACCAAGTGGGAGATAGTCTTCACCAACAACCTTACCACCTTTTGCTGCTAATTGCGCTTTGATGACGGTGTTAGCAGTCCGGGGAAAAACGTAATCGGAACCAACTAGAAAGAACTCTTTCCCTTTATTTTGCAGCAACCAATCTACTGATGGTTCGATTTGTTGGTTAGGGGCTGCACCAGTATAGAAAATATTTTTAGAACACTCTTGTCCTTCGTACTGCACTGGATACCAGAGCATATGGTCTTTAGATTCAAATACTTCTAGGACGTTCTTGCGGCTAGCAGAAGTCCAACAGCCAAATACTGCAACGACATTATCTTCGTCGATTAACTTGTTAGCTTTTTCTCTAAAAGTATCCCAGTTGGAAGCACCATCTTCGGTAATTGGGAGAATTTTCTTTCCTAACACGCCACCAGCAGCATTGATCTCTTCAATTGCCAGCATTTCTGCGTCTACGACACTCTTTTCGCTAATCGCCATCGTACCGCTAAGGGAGTGTAAAATACCCACCTTGATTCCATCTCCACTAGCAGCAGCCGTGCTGACATTAGCAGCTGATGGCGATGCAGTTCCATTAGGACTCGATTCAGTCGTAGGCGAATTTGCACAAGCTTTTAATAGAATACTGGTTCCCAAAGTAGCGGAACCATACAGTAAAAACTTCCGCCGATTAAATTGTGTTGTCATAAGTGGAGAAATTATTTCGTGCAGATATATGCTTTACAGCAGCTATATCCATGGATGGACATTGATAGATACTATGGCTCTACTTGCACGAGAATTGTATTTTATTATACTAATTTTATATTTTCGAGACGGTAAGGTGTAAATTAAGGTAAATATTTTCAATCTTAAGGTAGAATCCGCTCTTGATGGCACTGTGTTACTCCAGCGATCGCTGCCAACAAAATCCAGAATAGAGTGTTGAGACGAGCATCAAATATAGTGACATCTGTGGTGTTAAAAAGCAGACAAGCACAAACAGCCACTAGATAAGTGAAAACAATGAGGCGATCGCTGTGATGCGGGAATCGGGAGTCGGTAGGGGCGGGTTTATTCGGGATATCTGTCAAAGGAAAAATCATTTTTCGATCGAACCCACCCGTACAGGAGTTGGGAGATCTCTTAGCTAAGAATTGAATCGATTGAAACAGAATCCAGCCGATCCAAGCACAAAAAACGATGGTTGCTGGAAGACCGATTTCCGCTGTCAGCATCAGAAACAGATTGTGTGGATGACCCATCCAAGTTTGGGTTTGTGCCATGTAGAGAGGCTGAAAATTCCGCAACCCCCAACCCGTCCAAGGGCGTTGTAGAGTCAAATTCCAGGCAAACCGCCACTGTGTCGTTCTCAGCGTTGCTTCTGGACGAACGTAGAGTTGGTCTGTTAACCTCTGCCAAAAGTAAGCGGGAACGATAAGCCGCAGCCATTGTTGCAGGGGTGGAGGTGAAAAAGCTGCGCCAACAATAGCCGATGCGATCGCACTCACTCCCACCAGCAACCAATGCCAACCCTGATACACCGCAAAAGCGATCGCCGCGATCGCGGCGATCGCCCAAGCATTGCGAGAATTCGTCAAAATCAAAGCTGCCAAATTACCCAGTACAATTGCACCCAGTAAGATTTGAGTGGTAAGGGGTGAGGAGCGAGGAGTGAGGGGTGAGGGATAAAATAGTTTTGACTTTTGACTTTTAACTTTTGACTTTTCCAAAAAGCTTTCAATCCACAATCCCACCGAGAGAATAAAGGCGATCGCGAGATATGCACCAAGGACGTTGGTATACATAAAAATAGAAGTCATTCGACCAGGCGGATTACCTTGAGGGACGATCGCGCAACCCAGTGTCACTAAAATATCGTGCCACGCTTTCGGAGTTGCCCAGCCCCAATATAGTTGACCAAAGCCCGCGATCGTTATTGGTACGGATGTGAATACTAAGATTTGTGCTAATCGTCTGAGTTGAGCTGGTGTTTGTAACAAGACGCTAAAAGTTACAAATAAGCTAAAAAATGGCACGAAATTAAATAATCCTAACCAAGCGTCCCGGCGATAATAAGCGAATAGACTCATTACCACCAACCATCCACTCAAGATTATTAGTACCCAGTTGAGCCGCCTGCGGAAAATCGTGCGGTACTGTCGTCGCCAAATAACAAATTGCGCCCAGAGCAAAGCGATCGCTCCTACCAAAGGTAGTAACGGAAACAGTAGCAGCCCTAATTGGATGCTGTTCCAAGCATTGTGTAGGCGTTGGTCTTTGATACTCATCAGTTACCAGTAGAGAGTGACTAGTGACTAATGGCTGGTGACTAGAGATAGAATCTAACCACTAACCACTAGCCACCAGCCACTCATCAATGACCAATTTATGCCATTTCCCAACATTCAGCACGGGTAAGGCGAATTTGCGCTAGAGCAAAGATTGCTGGAATAACGCGACCGTAATTGGTTGAGATTGCCCTCCAACCTAAATCGGCGAGAAACCACGACCACATAATCGGTCCTAGAAAGGTAAATGCTCCCCTGACTGCTCCATACCTAGCTGCACTTACAGCCATACCTTGCTGGGCTGTTTTCAGCGTGACGTAATTTTGAAACTGAGCTGCTGCAACTGCACCACCTTGAACGATCGCTTCTTTAGCCATTTGATAGCTGGCAAAATGCAAAGCAAATTGCTGGGCGATCTGTTTGAGCAGTATTGGTTGGATAATCGAGCTAACGGCGATCGCACTCCCACCTTTGACTAGCAAAGACATCGGGTCTTTTTGTATGGATATCGGTAGCGGTTGTGATGGGGAAGACGCTGCTAGCGATCGCTGTACCCGTGCTGTCAGTTGTTGCTTTTCTGAGGCAGGTAGACGCTTCCACGTCCGTCCTAAGAGATTTAAAAAGACTTCTACCTCTAAATCGGTGGTACTCAGCGCCGTGGAGTAAGAAATTTTGAGATAGCGACAAACTTGAATCAGAGCTTGTCTGTAAGTAAATTTGTTCGTGTCTCCACGCAACACAGTCATTCCATCGGCAGCTAAATAGCGGAATCGTTCTTCTAGCGTATCTAACCACGCTTCCCTATCTAAGCTTTGGACATCAATCGGTTCGGGAGTGTGAACGTAATCTAGGGGATTAAACTTACGGCGAAATAACAGTTGGGTTAAATGCTGTAATTCTTCTTCCGTAGCTAGTTCTAATGCCGCTCTCAGTTCATCCAAAATCCCGTCCTCCCGCAAGTCCAGCAACAGTCACTCACGATCGCTATTTTACTTCTAAAGTGAAGGATAAGGAGTAAGTCAAAAGTCAAAAGTCAAAAGTCAAAAATTAGGAGTCAGGAGTCAGGAGTCGGGGGGAAGAGAGCTGAGGAAGCCCAGGGAGCTGAGGAAGCTGAGGGAGGAAGAAATTTAAAGTCTCCACACCCTTTCTTCACTAGTCACTGATAACCGATCGCTGATAACTGGTCACTGGTCACTGATAACTGCTCCCTACTTCCTATTCCATATTCCCTATTCCCTATTCTTATGTATGACATTGCTGTAATTGGAGCTGGAATAGCTGGTTTGGCTTGCGCTCAGCAGTTGCACCAAGCTGGGTATAACGTGCTAATTTTGGAAAAATCGCGGGGTTTGGGAGGCAGAATCGCCACGCGCCGCTTGCATGATACTCTTGCCGATCACGGGACTTGTTACTTAAAGCCAAAAGGCGAGTTAATGCAGCAATTTGTGCAATTGTTATGCGATCGCCATATTCTTCAAGTCTGGACAGAGAATTCCGAATTCCGTAAGGGCGCACAGCTGTGCGCCCCTACAAATTCCGAATTCCGTTACGTTGCACCGGCGGGAATGAATGCGATCGCCAAGTTTTTAGGACAAGGTTTGGCAGTTTGGCGTTCTCAAAGGGTAGAGGCGATCGCTTTTCATAATTCTTATTGGCAGCTATCTCTAGAATCTGCTTCTTCTGAAGCTACTGCTAACCAACCGTCAGAAGTCATAGCTAAAGCTGTTGTTTTGGCGATTCCCGCACCGCAAGCTTTAGCAATATTGGAGCCATTAACCGAGCTTTCTACAGTTTGTCAGCAGCTGCGTTCTGTAGAATTTCATCCGTGTTTGAGTGTCATGGCTGGATATTCATCTCAATTGGAACCACAACCGGATTGGCAAGCAGTGAGTTTTGTTGACAATCCCGTTCTTGCCTGGGTTGGTTGGGATAGTAGCAAACGAGTCGAAAAAACTGGTAATTTTGAAGTTTTTGTCGTGCAAAGTAGTGCGGATTTTGCTCGGCGTTATTTAGAAACTTCCGATTTACAAGCTGCTGGTTATGAGTTATTAGCAAAAGCCTCTGAATGTTTGCTTCCTTGGTTAGCTAAACCGGAATGGTTACAAGTTCATCGTTGGCGCTACGCTTTTCCCAGTCGTCCTTTAGGGCAATCTTGTTTATCTACTGAAACTAACTTACCTTTAGTTTGTTGCGGTGATTGGTGTGGCGGAAATTTTGTCGAAGGTGCAATGCATTCCGGTATAGCAGCAGCGACAGAGATTAATCGTCAAATGGAGGGGCGATCGCTCCCTGGATCTAACTTTTTACAGGCGATCGCTCTAGAATAGTATCGATTCGACATAGATATTATTTAATGTCATTTCCGAGCGGGGATCGCGAATCTTGAGTTAAAAATATGCTTAAACTCAAGAAAAATGTACAAATCTCAAACCTTAATTTCTGTCAATTATTTCTCAAATTTTCCTCTTTTTCACTCACTTGTATATTAAGTTGAGTAAATATTTTACTGAGTTTTGTATAGATTCGTGCTAGAAAATCTTGGCATTGAAATAATTGTAAGTGAGAGGTAGATCGATTTGCTGCAAGAGGTTTTTCAGACTTAGTAACGAGTTTAGGAACGGAGTTTATATAATTCTACTCGCCATTCTAAATCTACTTACACAATTGAGCGATCGCTTTACATCTATCCAAAGAAATAGATTTTATTAAAATACACTTTTGCTGGGGAATTGGGGGGAATGAAATATGTCGAAAACATTAGTTAATTTAACCCATCAAGCACTAATAGCAGAAGTTGAGGCGGTTTTAGATAATTATCCTTACTATCCTCACTGTCAAGCTTTTGCTAATCCCGATTTGCGGCAAGAGTTAATTGCTTACGTCCTCAGTCGGATTCCTTGTGCTTTTAGTGCAGTAGACGATCGCGATTTAACTTTTCTAACCTATAGGCTTCCTGGCGATCGCGCGGAGTATCGCATCCAGATTGAAAATTTAATTCATCAAGGGATTTGCTGTGTCTTACAGGATAAAGCAGATTGGGTCAGCTGTCACATTCCCGAGCCATATCAATGTAGTGTAGAACCTTCGCATTGGTTCGGTTAAAGATCGTAATCAACTACTACTCGCCACCTTGAAATCCCTTGACAATTCGCGATAACTCTGCTTTTTCATCTGTACTAACGCGACTGGGAGAGCCGCTGATGATTCCCTCGTAATTACTAAAGGAATCGGTAATTTCAGGACCGTCAGCACTAATTGTATACTCGCGAATCCCATTATCGTGCCAGGAACCGCGCATTTTAAACACGTTAATTGCCCGCGACATTTGCCCGCGAATTTCTACATATTGCAGCAATAAAATCGTGTCTGTAATTGTCGAAATATGGGATTCTGTAATTGAATGCGCTCCCATGAATTGATCGGTAGTATTGGTGAAAAAACCCGTGATCTCTTCTTGTTTAGCAAAACCAGTTACGCCAATGACGAATTGTCGAAAAGCATTGTTGCTAACTCCTCTTGCTAAAGCTGAAAGCGAGTCGATCGCCACTCTAGCTGGTTTAAATTCAGCAATTTCTGATTTAATAATCTGTAAATGGTCTTCCAATCCTGCCGATTCAGGATAAGCACAGATAATCTTTAACAGTCCTTTTTTCTCTAAGTCTTCAAAGTCAATTCCCCAAGAATAAGCATTGCGTGACAATTGAGCGCGAGATTCTTCGTAGGCAAATAAAATTGCTCGTTCGCCGCCGCGACAGCCATTTTCGAGAAACTTACTGACGAGTAACGTCTTACCTGTACCAGTAGCCCCCGTTGCCAAAATAATCGAATCTTTAAAGAAACCACCGCCGCACATTTCATCCAACGTCTTCACGCCGGAGGAGACGCGCACGTTAGAAGAACGCTGCGTTAAGCGCATTGCACCCAAGGGAAAGATATTCACTCCATCGTTGGTAATTGTGAACGGATATTCTCCTTTCATATGCGTCGTGCCACGCAGCTTTAAAATCTCCATCGTGCGACGACGGCGTTCCCCTTCTAGAACGTTACGCACGATCGCCACGTTGTCAGCGACAAACTCTTCTACACCAAAAGAGGCGATCGCGCCATACTCCTCGGTGCGTTCGGTTGTAATTATCGTGGTTACGCCAATCTGCTTGAGTCTGGCAACCAAGCGAAAAATTTCTCGCCGGACGACGGAAGCCGCTTCATACTGTTGAAAGACAGCCGTGATCGAGTCGATCGCTACCCTTCTTGCCTTATATTTATGGATAGCGTATTGCAACCGCTCGATCAACGCCGATAAGTCGAAGTTTCCAATCACCTCTTGTCCTTCCGGATCGGGCGAAGCGTCTAAAATAAACAGCTTGCCTTCCTCGATGAGTTTTGGTAAGTTCCAGCCAAAACTGTAGGCGTTTTTAATAATATCGCTGGGAGATTCTTCAAAAGTGACGAATACACCTGGCTCGTCAAAAAAAAGTATCCCATTGTACAAAAATTGCACGGAAAATAAAGTTTTCCCAGTTCCCGAAGTCCCGCTAAACAGAGTGGTTCTCCCTAGTGGCAAACCGCCATGACTGATATCGTCAAACCCCTCAATCATGGTGCGAATCTTTTGCACGCCTGTCCCATTTGGGCTATTCTTATTTTGCTTACCGCTGGAAGTGATTTCGCTCATCGCTTTAGAATCAAAGGGTTATTAAACCAAATTAAAACCAAATTAAAATTAGTTTATTTTTTATAACAATCCAATTTTACTGAAAGATTATCCCATATTGAAGTTATAAAATCACTCCTCAAGTGCCTCTGCCTCAACGAGTTCTTCATAGAGTAAATCCAAGCCAATTAAAACTTTTTCTCGGTCGGAAAGATCTCCGATAATTTTCCGTACAGGCGGCGGCAAGATTTTCGAGAGCGTTGGCGTAGCTAAAATTTTATCTTCCTCTGCAAGTTGAGGGCTTTTCAGCACATCAATTACTTTCAGGGCATAGACTCCTTTAAATTCTTGTTCTAGGATGTTTCTGAGCGTTCTTAATGCCCGAATGGAGTTAGGAGTATTCCCAGCTACATACAGCTTTAGAACATAAGTTTTTTTAGGCGCGTTCATAGATAAAGACGCAGAGGTTGTTTGGAATGAAATCTGACCACTTATTATGCTATCAAAGTTTAATTGATACATCGCTTGCTCAGGATATGGAGGTGCGATAAATTTCGCACAGGTGAGCCAAAATATCAATGAGAGTCAAGCGATAGTCTAACAACACTTCGTCATTTCGCCCTTCTAGCTTCAACTGCTTGGAAAATTCGTCAATTAATTCCATATGAATTTCAATAATCTGAGGCACGGGAACTTTAGCATCAAAAGCTACATTAATAAATCGCTCGATCTGTTGTTTTACTGTATTATCGTTATTAAAATAACGCAATAAGATTTGACAATAATCAGCTTTTAGTTGCTGTATAAACTCCCGATCTCGATTCAGTGTCATCTGCTGTGATAAGCTTTGGCGTTTTCCGATGTGATGTTCATCCATGCAGTTAACTAGCAATTACTCTGAGGGAAATAGCTAATATCAGGGCAGTCATGTTACATAGCATTATATGGTTGTTTAATACTATTTTTAGATTTGCAATTCGACTAAAAAAAAGCAGGTAGTTCAATTTAACTGCTTTGCGATCTAGGAGGGGATCGAGCGATCGCCATCAAAAAGAAATTGAGGTTGAAGCCGCGCGCTCGGTCAGTGCATTACTAGTCATAATGAGTTCATCAAACAATCGAGACGACAAAAAATAAAATTATTTGTTTGTTTATGGGCGACAGCAGACAGAATAGAGTAAAAAAGATTCTAGATCGATCCAGTGGATATATTTCGATTGCTCGCTACTAAGTCAGCATTCATATCTCCAGAGTTCAAGAAAGGTGTCAGTTCCATTACTTTTATGAAGTTAATTAAACTAAATTAAAACATTATAGCGTTTTCTCGTGCGCCTTTCCTTCCACAACTTCAGTTTGAGAGACTATAACTGGTATATGCGTAGCTCTATTGCTAAAGGAGCTATAACTGTAATCGAAAGTCTCTATTGCTTGGCAGTTTTAGATTCAATTATCTATCCAGCAAAACACTAGAGCCAAAGATGGCAGCGCCAAGCGTTCAATTCGTGGATCGAGTACCGCATTTTTGCTTTCTCCCCACTCACTACTCTGTTAGCTCATGTCAAAGTCCAAGTACAACTTAGGTGACTTTATCGAGACTGTCCCTAGCTGTTTACAGACAGCTACTTTGGCTATGGCATGGGAAATCTTCAGCCAGGAGCAAAGCGATCGCCTGATTATGTTGGATCGGCAACGATCTCCCCTGGGAGTGCTGCATCTGCGGCAATTTTTCCCCCACTGGTTGGCAGCAACAAGCAATAGCAAGAATGCCAAGCAATCCTTATCCAAAGCAACCGCTCGCATACTAGAACCTATAGAAAAGCTACCAAATGAGTTTAGCCTAGAACAATTCCAATCGTATATAGATTCCCGTCTCGAACCCAGCGACATCAAGCAGACTTTTGCGATCGTCGATGCTGAGGGAAAGTTTTTAGGGCTATTGGAGCAAACCAAGCTCTGGAAAGTTTTAGCCGCAGCCGCGAGAACCAAAAAGCGCGATCGTTTAGCAAAAACCACTTTACTCAAAGCAACCATCGAGCGCGGCATCGAGCCAGAGCAACTCGATCCGATCGTCCAACTGCTAGAAAGATTACCCTTACCATTAATGTTACAAACAAGCCTGGGCGAAGCGATCGCCCAGAATCCTGCCTGGAATCGGCAATTTGGTAACATGGGCAATCCCGAAGCAATTCGGCAAGAAGTCGAAGCAATTTTGAATGTGGCGGGAACTCAGCAATCGGTAATTGACTTGGAATCGACAACAGCAGAAGCTACTGAGGCTAGTCGGGAAGTCGATCGCGCCAAGTTAAGCGATTGGCAGGCAACAACTCATCACTTCAGTCTCACTGCACTACAGGAGCAAGTATCTTTACTATCCACACCCGATGCGGCAGAACCCAACATCATACGCTACTGCCAGCAGGGAGAGCAAGAAGGGACGTGTATCTGTATTTGTCCCGGACAACAGGGACAAGACCGAGTGTGGCAATTTCTCAAAATTCCTTTACAAATGTCAGTCGTCAGCCGCCAACAGCAATCCGAGCGAATTTGGTTGTTGATGGCTACAGATGTGACAGAGCAGCGACAGATGGCATCGGAACTAGCCGCCAAAAATGCCGATTTGATTCAACTCAATCGCTTGAAAGATGAATTTCTTGCTTGTATCAGTCACGAGTTGCGGACACCCCTAACAGCAATGCTGGGGTTATCTACCTTACTAAAAGATCAGGCACTAGGACAGCTCAACGAGCGTCAAGCACGCTACGCGCGGCTAATTCACGAAAATGGACGACATTTAATGAGCGTGGTCAATGACATTTTAGATTTGACCCGCATGGAGACAGGACAGTTAGAATTAACCCTCGAACCAGTCCACATTCGTAAAGTATGCGAACGCGCGGTCGAGCAAGCTCGGCTTGCCTTTAGCCCGAAAAACAACAAAACTGCTGTGGTGGAGGCAGGGACAGACAGCCATCTCGAACACCGCTTTACCTTAGCGATCGAACCCGAGTTAGATATCATTGTGGCAGACGAATTGCGCCTACGCCAGATGCTAGTTCACTTATTGGCAAATGCCTTCAAATTTACGGCATCCGGCGGGGAGATCGGTTTGCGAGTCAGCTATTGGGCAGGGTGGATTGCCTTTACAGTTTGGGATACAGGAATTGGCATTCCCGAACACCAACAACACTTAATTTTTCAGAAATTTCAACAGCTGGAAACGCCGTTGACGCGACAATTTGAAGGTACGGGTCTGGGTTTGGTTTTAACCAGAGCCTTAGCTCGGCTGCATGGTGGTGATGTCAGCTTTTTGTCTCAAGAAGGTAAAGGCAGCCAATTTACCCTATTGCTAGCACCTACGCCGCCCAAGAAGAGAGCAGGGGGAACGGGGGAAGTAGGGGAGGAAGTTGGAGAGCAAGTAGGAAGAATGTCCGCAAACATACAACGGCAATCTCCCGCCAATAATTCCACTGGCAGCAACGCACTAGGAGTTCAGAGCCGGACTTCTGGACGTGGAGAAAGTAACTTTTCTCTGGGATCTTTGGGTTCTCCACCCCCCGATCGCCATTTGGTGCTGGTTGTGGAGGCTGCACCCCGATTTATTGAAGACTTGGCAGAACAACTGACGAGTTTGGGATATTGGGTGGCGATCGCTCGTTCTGGAACTGAGGCGTTAGAAAAAGCCCGTCGTTTGCAGCCAGGAATTATATTTATCAATCCCTTACTACCTTTACTCTCTGGCTGGGATGTACTGACTTTGCTCAAATCCGATCCAGCTACGAGTCAAATTCCAATCGTCGTCAACACCACAAGAGCCGAGAAAAATCAAGCTCTTTCCCACCGGGCGGACGAATTTATCAGCTTACCCGTACAGCAGCAAGTCTTGCAGCAGGTGATGACTCGTTTGTGCGGCGCGCCAGTGACCTACTCTCAGGTCGAATTATCGCAGCGCGTTCAAAAGTACAAACAGCTGACGATTCTACGATTAGTGACTCCCAACACCGAACTTTTAGCCAGAGGCGATGTCAACCATTTAGAATCATCTCTAAATCACTGTCGCGTTCTCGAAGCCGATGACTTAGAGCAAGCATCATTGCTAGCGCGGATTTGGCGACCAAATGTCATTTTACTGGAGCGAGCGATCTGCGAACCCCTCGATTTCTTACAACAGTTGACCGAATATCCTAGCTTGGCAAATTTACCCATCGTGACGCTAGATGCCGCGATCGCCCAAGTTGCGAGTCAAATAGAGCAACTCAATATATTTCCTTGTTTGACAAATCCGCCAGAGCCATCGGCTGAAGTGTTACTATCCGTTCTGCACGTGGCAGCAGGCGTGAGTTGGGAATATAGCGTGTTAGTTTTAGATATTGCTAATTTGGACGATTTGTCTGACGAACACAGCCACAATACTCAAGCTTCTGCCGGATCGTTGCGAGCGGAATGGTTGCAAGCTTTAATTCAATATTTGCAAACAGCTGGTTTTCGAGTCGTGATGCCGCATAGTTGGGAGGAAGTGCAGCAGCAAATTCAACAACAAAACGTCGATCTGATGCTCGTTTGTTTAGGAGAGATGCAACAAGTCGAGAAAGCCTGCACGGCGATCGCAACTTTAGAGCAGCAGAAATTACCACCTATCATCGCTATGGAGCGATTATTTACCCAAAATGAAGTTAGAGAGCAATTTCCCGCTTACTTAGAGTCAGAGGGGCGATCGCTACCTTCAGAACAACTGCACAATTTGGGTAACGCAAACGCAGCATCCGATTTGGAGTCGATCGAACACGCATTGGGGGCGATCGCAACTAAAGTCCTGCCTTCCTCTATCTCTATGGAAGAGTTATTGAACAATATTCATCAAACTCTGTTGGCTCACCCTGTAGAAAAGGATTGAGAGTGCAGAGGAAGGCAACATAGCCGCAACATTGAGAAACGCAATCGCGGATAAATGCAACTAGATGCAACGCGATCTGAAAATTTGTATTGATTTGTAAAAATGTTTTTAAAAGATTGTACTACTTTGCCAGAGTCAATCGAACGAAGTGGTGAATTATACCTGGCAGTACTTCTCGGTTGAAAAAGTGACTAATGCAACGGTACGAACAGTAGAAATTATTGATTAGAACGAACGCGATTGAGCGAGGTCGCGAATCAAAGATGTTTTCCCGCGCAAGTAAGTACTCACATTCGCGATCGCTTCTCGATCCAAAGGTTGCTGGTTGCCAAGTTCTGCGAGCAAGTGCGAAACCAGTTCTGAGTCACTCAGTCTGAGTAGAATGCTGCTTTGAGTATGTTCTACCGCAGACCATAGCTGCCGTAGGATGGTTGAATTCATGTTGCGGGTTTCGGTTGCGTACATAACAAACAAAAAATTAAGGTTTTCTTTAGACTTTCTTTAGAATAGCTCATCGCCTTTTCGAGGCAACAGAAGTTGAAACATTGCTACACATAAACTCTGACTTCTATAAGAGACTCCGTAATGTTTGCAGTTATGTACGCAATTTTACTCTGTCTGTAGAGGCAAAACCTGCGTAACCGTAGATCTACCCAAAGCTAGAAAGTCGGTGGGCATTGCCCACCATCAATCACTCTTGCGGTACTTGTGCTATTAACCTTTCCTTATCCAACCTCCGCTTTTTGGCGTAAAGTTGAATTGTTGCTGCCATTGCCACAATCATGCCGAAAATTGCCCAGACGGTAGCATTTGTAGGTAAGTTATTTTTAAATACGGCTAGCAATACGATCGCCACTAACATCACAGTTGGGGCTTCATTCAATGCCCGTAATTGCTGACTGCTCCACTTACACTCATTTTTTTCTAACTGTCGCATCAGCCGTTTGCAGTAGTGGTGATAGCCCAATAGCAGTACGACAAATGCTAACTTGACATGCAACCATCCCTGTTTCAGGACTTCCGGTTCCGTCGTCAGTAATCCAATTGCCATTGCAACTGTCACCAGCATCCCAGGAGTGGTAATAATGCTATACAGTCGCTTTTCCATCAATTGATACTGATTCTTGAGAATAGTACGGGCGGGTTCCGGCTGTTCGTCTGCCTCGACATGATAGATAAATAGCCGCACCAAGTAAAATAACCCAGCGAACCAAACAACAATGCCAACCAGATGAAACGCTTTAAACCAAAAATAAGCCATGATACCAATTTTGGATGTTGAATTTCAGACTTTGGATGTTATACCATTTCAGATCTTTGCGCCTTTGCGTCTCTGCGTGACATTAAATCCAACAAAATTTACGCTTGTCGCCACGCCCCATGAAATCCCATCGGTACGACGCTAGGTAATTCCAATTTACAGACAGGTGGTGCATCTAAGCGATCGCTATCGAAAATCCAGACCTCACTGCGATCGCGATTTCCGTCATAGACTACCGTAACGATCCAACCAGAAGCAGGATTTTGCGGATCGGGGGCAAAAATTGGTTCCATTGGGTAGCAATTTTCGCCAAAATCTGCAACCGTCAGAGATTGAGTTTGCGAGTCAAATTTAGCGATCGCATCAAACATTTCTGCACCGCTATTTATCCCCGAACGATGAACGGAGAGAAAAGTAGGAGAAGCAGCTTGCCCAATTAAATCAGGTAATCCGATCGGAAATTCACAACTGCGATCTAAAATCTGCTCGATCGCCGTCACTTTACCCAAGTTTGGATTCAAATGAACTCGCGATAAACTACTGGGTGCAGGCGTATGAGTTTCTCCCGTTGCCACTTCCTTTAAATATTGATTGGTCTGAAAGTCTTCATACCGCACCAAATCCACAATAATCGTACCGCTAGGATCGACGTAACCGTTAGCAAAATGCCATTGATACCAAGGTTCAGTTTCGCCACGACTGACAAGGGTAAGGGTTTCGCGATCGAATATGAGAAACTGAGTGCCGAGTTGAGGCTGCCATTCTAAAGCATCGCTGTAACAACTCAAGCCTAACAGCACGGGTAACGCATTTACCCTAACTGGAGGCACGAAAAAGACTAAATACTGTCCTGCTAGGACGAAATCATGAACGATCGGCACGCCATCTAAGGTAAATGTAGCTTTTTGCAGAATTTTACCCGTGCGATCGCTTTTATAGAGATTCAAGTTAGCGTTAATTCCAGGGCTAATCCCAAAGTTGAAAATTTCTCCCGTGTGCGGATCGCACTTGTAATGAGCAGAGTAAGGTAAACCATGACTTAATCCAGATAAATTGTCCTCGCCTTTTGTCTCCAAAGTCTGCAAGTCTAAAGCGTGCGGTTTACCACCTTCCCACAACGCTAAGAGTTTATCCGGTAGAGGTAAAACAGAGGTATTTGCCACATTTTTTATTGGCTTCAACCATCGATTCCAGAACGCACCTGGGGCTGTCATCCCATAATTACCATACACCAGGCGATTTGCGGCGGCTTCTTCTTGATAACCAGCAGTTTGCACGTAGCGGTATGAGGCGATGGCACGCCCCTCACCCCCCTGAGAAAGGGGGGAATTAGAATTAAAATCAACGGCGAGAATTGCCCCATCACCATCAAACCAATGCCCCATCCGCATTCCACCCCGTTCTAATCTGGCGGGACCGTTGCGATAGAGAGTTCCGCGTAAATTAGAAGGGATTCCCCCAGCTATGACAGGTAGGGGAGTGGGAGAAAATTCTGTTGCGGGTTGGGCGATCGCTTTCGCCCAGGCTTTCGTTATGGAAGGTTTTGTAGTTGTCTGCATCAATGTTACAAATTGTCATTGGTCATTCGTCATTGGTCATTTGTGAAATTTCCATGACGCTAGAAATATACTCAGTCGCGCCTCTTAGAACTCAAACGAGAATGTCGTGTATTCCTATTTCTATCGTCGTGATAATCTGAGCGCGATCGCTCGTCCTAAAGACAGTTATCAGTTGTCAGCGATTAGTGACTAGCGGCTAGAAAAGAATTCAGCCACCAGCCACCGCCAGTAGTTCCACTAGTTCCACTCACTACACCCCACACCCATCTACTACTAGCCACCAGCCACCAGCCACTAGCCACTCACCCCACGAGTTCAGGAACTGAGAGAGGCTAAGCTTAGTCTGTTTGTGGGGAAACTCAATTTAACAATCGACTTTGTGTATTTTATTACATTTGCTCTGAGATGCCTTACTCTCCTGGCAGAACGATAATTCTATGGTCGCTGATTGGTTTTGCATCTACCACGGTCATTGCTGGTAGCATACTGAGTATCTGGCGCTGGGTGCAACCTTGCGCCGTCGGGGAAAAAAGGTTTTGGACGAATTGCTATCGAGACTTGCAGGCACAACCGCTGAAAATTGGAGTGAGTGCTACCTCTCCAATAGAAGATTATCAGGCTTTAGCTTCCCATTTACAGGAGCAATTAGGCGTTCGGGTCATCGTCGATCGCAATATGCCTTTTCCAGAAATTCGCGATCGCCTCGATCTCGAAGATTGGGATATTGCCTTTACTGGTTCTCCCGGCTTTTCTATTGCTGCTGAGGATAATAATTATATTGGTGTGGCTGTCATGTACCCCGATCGACCACTTTACGATCGAGCAGCGTTATTTGTGAAAGCTGATAGTAAGATTAAATCTATTGCCGATATTCAACCAAACACGACAATTGCTTTAGGTAGTTCCGCATCAGTCCCAACTTTTCTCATCCCAATTTATGTTTTATATGGCAAAACACTTAAAATTGGTAGAGGCTATCACCCTAGAGAAGCGATAAATTTAGTTAAGACTGGAAAAGTTGATATTGGTGCTGGTCTGTATACCGCTATTAAAGACGACCCAGCATTACGAGCGATCTATATTAGTCAGCCTCTTCCTGGTGTAGGAGTTTATTTATCTCCTCGGCTTTTGAATTTCGATCGAGAATTAATCAAAATAGCCATGCTCAACGCCAATCCAGAAATTAAAGCTAAAGCTAAATATATTGCGGGTCAAATTCCTGACTATAGCGAACTCAGAAAAATTATCACTAGAGCTGAAGAAGTTTCTAGCTGCCTCAAATCGACGCAAAATTACTTTAACTGGCAAGTCCCAGTCAACTTATTTTGTCAAGAGCGATCGCCAAGGAAATCAGCAATTCGCTAACGAATAGAAGAATACAAAATTTCAAATATCGGCAATATTGAAAATCGTCGTAACTTTTCTAAATCGTAAAAATGTCTGAATATTCCAATAATTTATTAGCGATCGCCCGTGAAGTTCAAGCTACAGAAAGCAAACTGTCATTGATAGCAGAAACGACTGGCTCGCAATTTTTAATCCAGCCGAATAGTGAAAAAATTTGTCTTTTCTTTCATGGATTTACGGCAGTTCCAGAACAATTTGCCCTGATAGGCAAAGCATTTTATCAAGCTGGATATCACGTTCTCATTCCCTTACTAGCAGGACATGGTATTGCAGGTGAATGGAATGGAGATAATCCACCACCACTACCAGAAGATCCCCAAATTTATCAAGAATTCGGTCGTCATTGGTTAGAAATTGCTCGATCTGGAGGCAAAGAAATTATTATTGGCGGTTTGTCTGGTGGGAGTACTTTAGCTGCATGGTTAGCTTTAGAATATCCCGATCGAATAAATAAGACTTTAATATTTGCACCCTATTTAAGTGGAAGTAATAAAGTCGTCGATTTATTTGTCAGAATTTTTAATATCTATTTTGAATGGTGGCAAGACCCTCAAGTAGCTAGTTTTGGTTATGATGGTTTTGCCATGCCAGCTTTACGAGTTTTTTTAGATATGGGAACGGAGGTATTAGAAAAAGCCCAAACTCAAAAGGCTGCACCAATGTTAATTGTATCGAGTGAAAGCGATCGCGCTGTAGGAAATCGAGAACACGAAAAGTTATTTAACGCCGCAGTTCAATTACAACCTAAATCTTGGTATGTCTGTTTTGATGATGTGTGGGATATTCCCCATAACATGATGACTCAAGCAGAAGGAAACGAACACGTCGATCTGTTGATTTCCCTGACTTTAGCGTATGTTAACAGCGATGCTACCTGGGCAGAAATGGTAACATTGTGCGATCGCCTGAAACAAGCCGATTTTCCAACTGCGATCGCACAACTAAACTTGCATGGGCGAATTGCATCTGCAATGGCGACGATTATGGGAATCATTGATACTTCTATCGAAAAACTGAGGGACTAGGCTACTGCACGGATTCAATTTAATAGTTTGACTTCAGCAAATTTCCAAAAACACTCAAGTATCGATCGAGCCAACCAATTGCCTTAAAATAATTTTCAAACGCTTTTGGCGGGTTAGAAATGAGCGTATCTCGATCGATTAACTGCCGAAAATCAATTTCAACTTTACCTTGGCGCAAGTTACCTCGATCGTCATAAAACTCCACGCCAGCTGTTTGCATAATTGCAATTAGCTCTTGCGCCATAATGCCATAACCAATGGTTGTGGGATGAATGCCATCAAGGGAAAATAACCCACCTTGCTTGCGTCCCGTAGCATCAGAGATCGAAAAGCGCGAGTCTGGCTTTGGATCTAATTTTTGCAACTGTGACGGTAACTGATATTCACCACCAATTTCTTTCCACCAACTCGGTCTAGCTCTAGGAGTTTCAATATAGCGCCTTTGTGCCAAGCGATCGAGTAGTCCAGCCAGATCGAACAAATACCAATCTCGACCTTCTGTTCTTGCTTTTCGCACGGCATCAATAATACAGTCATTATACTGGTCGATCGCACTGTCTATCGCTCTGACTTCTGATGCAGTCAAGTTTGGATGTCGGTCTTGATTGAAATCTGCATCGCTAACCCAAGGCAATGTATAGTAAGGGAAATAGCGAGAATCTTTTCTAATTTTAGTATCTACTCCACGGGCAAACGGGGCGATCGTTACGTGAGGAACTGTAGCCCAAATAACGTGACGGGCGCGAATTTGCTTAACTTCCGCCACAACTTTGTCTAACTCAGCTTTAAAATGAATCGGTCGCCAGATTGTATAGCGATCGTTGATCTCCATATCATCGTAACCTTCATCGCTCCAAGCAATCTTGAAGGTGAGGAGACTACCGAGAGCGTTATTGCTACCAATTATCATAATTAGCGTCTCAATGCCATCAGCATCGCCATTTTCTGGCGTTCCCTCAGCACCAAGTGTGGTTGCAGCTTGCAAAGGAGTTAATGTCTCACCTGTTTGACTCCGCACTGACGAGTTTAATACCCTCAGCGCCGCTCGTTCGTTATGGTAATCGACCAATTGACGAAAAACATCTTCTCTCGGAATCTTGCGACTCATTAATTCCAAACAGCTACTTGCATTACGAGATAGGATATTCCGTAAGTCCCAACCATAAACTCCTAAATTGTGGTTAATCTCTTTTTGAGAGGGTAGTATAGTCCCTTCGCCCCTTTCCCAATAATCTTCTAACTTGTCTAAATAGTTGCGTAAAAACAATAGCGTTGGGATAAAATTCCAAACATCAATGCGATCGCCTACTTTTTGTTCTAGTTCTCGTACCAACCGTTCTAAATTTAACGGCAACCCATCGCCAGGAGTATTGTAAGTCGGATAGCGGAACTCAGTCCAACCCATTTCCCGCGCAATTAAAGCTGGAAAAGAAATTTGAGTATTAAAAATTGCGCCACTTTGAAAGCCTTGCGTTAGAGAATCACCAATTGTGACTAGACGATGCCGAGGCGTACCTTCCCTATTCACTTGTACGCCAATACCAAGAGTGGGATCTGTCTCCGGTTTGCGTGCTTCAGCCCGAATGATGACATCATCCGGTGTTTTCAAGTCACGCATATCATCTGTAACTGGTTTTGCCATGTCGTCTTTACCCAATCGTGGTAAAGATTATATCTGGCATTGGTCATTTGTTATTGGTTGTTGATTGTTGGTTGTTGGTTGTTAGTGAGAAAGTGGTGCGTGGTGCGTGAAGAAGGGGTGTGAATTTTGAATTTTGAATTTTGAATTTTGAATGTTAACTCTGTTGGCTGAGAATAGTATCGTGTTCTGTACTTTGCCCGTTCTTGACGTTTTCCCAGGTGGGCATCAAAATTGACATGTGCAAGCCTTTGCGACTTTCCAAGTTGAGATATCGCTGTTGTAGAGATTGCCATTGTTGCCAAGCTTGGTAATTATGCTCTGCTAACAAATTAGCGAGAGTTGGCATGTTTTTTTCAATTTTTGATTGCAAAGCATCTGCTAAAAACTCAGACAGTACGGCACTATCTTGAAATTGTCCTAAAATACTCTGAATGGCTTTGAGATCTTCAAGGTAAGTTTCGTAAGAAGCTCCATAAAAGTTAGCAAAGACTTCCATTTGATAGCGAGCGCGTTTGGTTTCTTTACGCAGACTGTGGAGAAGAGGGGCGTTATCGATGAGTTGTTGTTTTGCCTGTTCTGGTGTTTGTCCTGTTTGTACTACTACCTGTTCGTCTTGTAATTTGGTTCCTACTAACCAACTTGGGTGTAACAGTAGCCTACCAACCTCAGATAGAAGTAGATCTGGTAGAGTCGCCTGAATTGGCATCTGGGCGATTGGTTGCAGTTGGGGCTGAGATAGCCATTTTTCTAAAGCCTGCTTCAGTTCTTGATAGCGATCGCCTGTTAAAGTTTCATGTACTTTCGCAAAAGCCTTCCGCCGCCGCTTATACAGGTAAACCAGCGCTGTATCCAATTGTTCTTGTTCGTCAGCAGGTAAAGCGGGTTTGTATTTGTTTTCTAATGATTCTCGCAGTACGTCTAAATCTCGCAAACTACCCAGAATACGGGCAATTTTACCAATTTTTTTTTCTTGGACTGGTTTCGGTAAGTCGATGGCTGGAGCAAAACCCGCGATCGCACTCCGCAAACGCCGCATTCCTACGCGCATCTGATGCAATGCTTCTGGATCGCTATCTGCGATTACGTCTGCTTCGTGTTTGAGAAATTTTTCAAAGTGCTTTTTAATTGCCAGCACAGCGCGATCGCCTAAAGTATTCTTGCCGCTTAGTGTAGACGATGCCATACTTTATACCCCGCTCTATCTGCCTTATAGCTCTATCTTATTTTTGAGTTTCTCATACTAACACGCAGTCGCGATCGCCTTGATTCCACCTCAGACAGAAAGAACAGCAAAAAGCCGCAAGCAATAAGTATTTTCACTTATGGCTCGCGACTTATCTAGGCTACTCGAAATCTATATTTTGAAATTTTGAATCGTTCTGAATCACTTCATGGCAATACGCCAATTGCTAAATATTGGTTGCTAACTTTTCGATTAGGCGGCTAATTCTTGCAACTGTGCGCGCTCCGTATTGTACTCTACGGCACTAAGCGGTAGTTGTTCTGCTTGTGGAGCTGGTACTTGTTCCAAAACCTTGACTTCAATATTGACGGAGACTAGATACGTACCAGGTTCCGCACCAATAGCTTCAGCAATCAATTTTGCGATCTCTGGACGCTTGGCAGTAATTGGATCGCGCAGGATACACCGATCCCAGTCATGCTTAGCAGTGGGGTTAAGGCTGAGAATATAGTGCTTGGTCATAGAGCAATTTTGAGTTTATCTTGCATCAAATCGAGCTACCATCAAGCCGTTTTTTGCTTCAGCTAACTCGACAACATCTATCATTATTATAGTACAAATGTACCAAATCAACAAAGAGACAATACAATTCAAAATCAGTCAATTCACGAGAAAACCCGCCCGTACCAGTGCAGGGGCGGGTTTTGAACCAAGATTTCTTCTTCCCAGGCATGAATCCTTTGCTAAACCCGCCCGTACAACTCCTGCTCCCTAACAACTATTCAAACAATGATTATTGAGATAGTATATATATGCCCCAGGGGGGGATTTACATTGTGATATATTGAATAAGATTAAAATAAGTAACAAATTTTAATATTCAATTGATTAATTCTACTTTGCCTACCTACACCAGTCCCACACCTACGATTCGCTCAGTCTCAACTGAAACGAGCGATACCATCGTCCAGCCATCAAATTTAGAATCGTCAAACTTAGATCTAGTACAATCCATCTCAGCTCAAAAAGCCAAGCAGCAAACATGGTGGGCATTTGGAGCGGCTGTATTTTTGGTATCTGTACCAGTTTTTATTGAAGCGCCGCTGGTGCGATCGCTACCACTACTAAGTTTGGGAATAACCCTAATTTGGGTGTGGCTGAGTTTAGTATTGATGTCTCGTCCTTCTAGCCATTTATGGGGCGATATTCTCTTGGGGTTTAGCTGGAGTTGGTTAGCTGGCTCGATTTATTGGGGATGGTTGCGCTGGGAACCACTGCTACATCTTCCAGTTGAGGCGATCGGGCTACCGTTTGCGATCGTCTGTTTGCGGCGTAATTGGGGCAAAGTCGGTAATTTTTTCTATCTAGGCTCTTTATTAGGTACAGTCGTCACCGACCTCTACTTTTACATCGCCGATCTAATTCCTTACTGGAAGCAAGTCGTACAGGTCGAACCAACATTAGTCGCACCAATTCTTCGCAGTGCCTTGGCACAAGTGTATACCCCCTGGGGGTTGAGTTGGGCAGCGGTCTTAGTGTTGGTGTTGCTAGCAGGGGGAGTCTTGTCCTTGCGAGCTCGACAGACTCACTGGTGGGCATTTAGTGGAGCAGTGTTGAGTACAATTTTAGTAGATAGCTTATTCTGGCTAGCTGCGGCACTAGCTTAAATTTTTGCAGATAGCGATCGCCTTGTCTGATACTCAGGTAGTCAATAAGCTATATATTAGTTTCTGATACTAGCTGTGTGCTGATTTCAGTTGGATGCAAAGAGGTAGAGAAACTGTGAAAAAATTGATCCGTTTATTAACAATTTTGAGTGTATTGGTAGGTTGTTTGGGATGGCTGGGCATATCCCAACCCGCGATCGCTGCTAATCTTAGCGATTTTAGCCTGCGTACCGTACCAATCCTAGCTGTAGAGTCTCCGGCTCGATCGAGCAATCGAGCAGATGCGAAGCTGGCAACAGACTTTGGCAAGAAAATCGATTTAAATAACACAAACGTTGCTGCTTTTCGGAGATACCCAGGACTTTATCCCACTCTAGCTCGTAAAATCGTTCAAAACGCTCCCTACGAAAACGTAGAGGATGTGATGGAATTACCTGGACTATCCGAGCGTCAAAAACAAACTCTAGAAGCTAATATCGGTAACTTTACCGTTACTGATGTAGAAGCTGCCTACACAATGGGTGACGATCGCTATAACAACGGCATCTACAGATAAATCCTTTTTGAATTGACAATTTAGCCTCAGCCCACCCTATTTCTAGAGTGGGTTATTTTTTACTCGGTTATTGGTTATTTGTGTAGAGACGTTACATGTAACGTCTCTACAAAGATATTCAGTCAACCAACAACTATCAACTATCAACCAACAACCCTTGCTACAAAACCTCAACCATTTTGATGTCATAGTCGTAGGAGCTGGAGCCGCTGGACTCTACACGGCACTGTGTCTACCAAGCCACTTTCGCGTCGGTTTAATTGCAAAAGAAACGATAAATCTGTCTGCAAGTGATTGGGCGCAGGGTGGAATTGCTGCGGCGATCGCGGCTGATGATTCTCCTCAGTTGCATGTAGAAGATACGCTGCAAGCGGGGGCTGGGTTGTGCGATCGCGCATCTGTAGAGTTTCTGGCTCACAAAGCACCGGAATCCATTCAATCTTTGGTAGGCATGGGGGTTGCCTTTGACCGTCGCGATCGCGAATTAGCATTAACCATAGAGGCTGCTCACTCCCGTCGTCGCGTCCTCCACGCCGCCGATACTACTGGTCGCCAGGTCATTGCTACCCTGACAGCGCGGGTTCTCGAACGCCAGAACATTCAAGTTATTCCCCAAACCATAGTTTTAAGTCTGTGGCTTAACCCCCAAACTGGACACTGTGAAGGTATTAGTCTCTTTGATAGCAATCGCATTCTCTGGTTGCGCGCTCGTGCTGTCGTCCTAGCAACAGGTGGCGGAGGTCAAGTGTTTGCCCAGACAACCAACCCCAAATTGAGTACGGGTGATGGCGTGGCGATCGCTTGGCGGGCTGGAGCCATGCTGCGAGACTTAGAATTCGTCCAGTTTCACCCGACTGCTCTGACCAAACCTGGAGCAGACCGATTCTTAATCAGCGAAGCGGTACGCGGTGAAGGAGCGCATTTAATGGATGATACGGGTAAGCGCTTTGCTTTTGACTATCACCCAGCAGGAGAGCTAGCACCCAGAGACGTTGTTAGTCGTGCCATATACAGCCATTTGCAGCGTACCTCAGCCGATCCTGCTACTGCCTGCGTCTGGTTAGATTTGCGATCGATCCCAGAGGCAAAAATTCGTCAGCGGTTTCCCAATATCATTCAAGTGTGTCAGCACTGGGGCATCGATGTTTTTCAGGAGCCAATTCCAGTTGCTCCCGCCGCCCACTACTGGATGGGAGGAATTGCCGCAGATTTAACAAACCGCACTTCAATCCCTGGTTTGTATGCTGTCGGAGAAACAGCTAGTACGGGAGTCCACGGCGCGAATCGTTTAGCAAGTAATTCTTTGCTGGAGTGTGTCGTCTTTGGGGCGCAGATGGCTCTATTGAAAGATGAAGTAGAAGGGAGGAAGGATGAATACACCGGATCGGATTTTAGTCTTTACCCTTTGTCGTTTAGTTTGTCAGAGATTGATTGGCTGAGCCAGCAAACCACAATTGAAGCTATCCGTTACGAACTGCCGCGTTTGGTCTGGCAGAGTGCGGGTATCTGCCGCGAACAGCAAGGATTAGAGCGGGCGATCGCGCAGGTACAATTGTGGCAACAAGCATTTATTACTCTGCCCTTGAGTCAGTTTTTGCTTCAACTTCCGCCTGGACAACCAGCCCATATCAATGTTTCCGATCTTTCAGCCAATCTTCCGGCAAATTCTCTTGAGATAGAGCAGTCTTTGCGTCTGTGGAGCGAAACCCGCAATCTTCTTGATATTGCTTACTTAATTCTCAAAAGTGCTGCCTTTCGTACCGAAAGCCGAGGCGGACATTACCGCTTAGATTATCCTCATACCGATCCTCACTGGCAAGCTCATACTCTGATCCAGTACGAACAGTGGTGGAAATCCGAACCGACCGCAACTTAACAACCAATTTGCTTACCTCGTACCAGATCCGATTGTTCTACTAGGACTACCGATTGAGATTGGTGGTTGGTACTGACTGATTTGGGCGATCGCCGGAGGAGCATCCGAGAAACTAGTTACAAAATTGACTAAGGTGTCAACACTGACAGTAATCCAAAAAACAACCAATTGCAAGCCAAGTACGACTGTAACAATAGTATTCTTGAGGCTGTCGGACATGGCTGTTGCTGAACTACTACGCATTTAAATACCTCGTATTTTATCTGACTTCCTCAGTGGTATTACTAGTTTTTAATTTGGTTTATGTAATTTTTATACATTGATAAACAGAATGTAGAGACATCTCTTATAGTTACTACAATCACATCAGACAATTTACGGAACAGACATGATTTTATTCAGCCGCAAATTAAATTTCACTCTGTCTACAGATAGAAGAACTAGTCTCTCCAAAGAGAGAAGTAAAAATTGATGGTTCAAGTTAAGTTGTTAGAGCTAGAAAGCCCTTTCAGCTAAAGGTAACGTAGTTTTGCATCTATCTCACAGCAGAGATAAATAAAATGCTTGTTCTGTGGCAATTGAAGCTAATCCGTCTTTAGCAGGATTTACGTGTTGCGATCGTTAATACAAATTAGCTTTACAAATTAGTTTGACTAGAGATAGCAACTGCTATTTGATAGCAGTTTTTTCCTAGCTGCTTTGCTCGGTACATTGCAGTATCAGCCTGCTTAATCAGACTATCAATAGTATTGCAATGCAGGGGATAAACGCCAATTCCCACACTAGCTGTAATTGAAAGAGCTTGTTCGTTAAGCGCAAAAACCTCGGACAGAGTTGCCAAAATCTTATTTGCTACTTTTTCGGCAACGCTGACTTCTGGAATTGCAGGCAAGATAACGGTAAATTCGTCACCACCCAAACGAGAAACAATATCGCTGTGACGCAAACACCCAGATAGTCTTTGGGAAACAGCAACTAACAAGCGATCGCCCCAGTCATGTCCTAAAGTATCATTGACCTGTTTAAAGCCATCTAGATCGATATACAATAGTCCTACCAACAACTGATGGCTTTGCGCCCAAGCAATTGACTGGTTCAGATGTTCGAGGAATAGCTGTCGATTTGGTAAACCCGTCAGTGGATCGTGTAAAGCCAGATGGCGGAGTCTTTGTTCGGAAAGCTGTAGCTCGGTATTATATTGGACTAAATCCGCTGTCTGACGCTTCAGTTCCTCTTCCAACCGCTTGCGTGCCGTGATATCTCGGATGACACCCACGAGATATAGATTGCCAGCCGCATCTCGATGGAGCGATCGCTTCGTAGAAATTAAATGAGTCGTCCCGCTGGCATCGCTAAATTCTTCTTCGTGTTCCATAGTCATGTTACTACGAAAAACCAGATCGTCCTGCTGGCGAAAAACTTCTGCTTCTTGGGGAGAAAAAAAATCGACTTCCGACTTGTCAATTAATTCTGCTAACGGATAACCAATCAGGCGACAGTAAGCTTCATTCAATACGATCCAACGATACTTTTTATTCTTGACAAAAATCGGATCGGGAATCGTATCGATTAGCCCCTGCAAAAAATCTTTAGAGCGCTTGAACTCCTCTTGTAACTGAGCATTACAGGCAGTCATCAGACCGGATACAGCAAATAGCGCCAGTAAAGGTGGGATAACAGGCAGCCACCAACCTTGAAAAAAAGCAAGATAAGTAATACTAATTAAGCCTAAAGCCGCCAGCAGCACGTAAATTGTGGAATAGACGATCTGCCAACGGCAACTGAGATTTGCTGCCACCACGATCCAAGCCACTATCCACGCACTTTCCCAAAAATCCGACCAGACGTGGATTAAGGGGCGTTCTCCTAAAGCTGCGCTGACAATTTGGCTAACAAAATTAGCATGTAGTTCTACTCCGGCAATCGGTTGAGCTGCTCCCCATAGGGGACTGGCGCTATCGGGAGTATAGAAAAAATCCTTTAAGCTAGGGGCAGTAGAACCGATAATGACAATGCGATCGCGAAATGTTTCTGCTGGTACTCGCTCAGCCAGTACGTCACTCATCGACACTCGGAGAAAATTCGTGCTGGGATGACGAAAGTTAGCGAGGATTTGATATCCACCAGCATCAGCACCGACATAACCGCCATCGTGAGGCTGAAAGCGGTGAAACACGGCTTGACCCAAATGCAACGCCTGAAAATTCTTATCGATTGATAGGGACGCGATCGCTTCTGCTTGCAGGTACGTTAAAGCTAATTTCAAATCGAAGCTTTCATGTAGTTTTGTAGGTGTAGACCAGTACAGCAACCCTCGCCTCACCCTACCATCAGCATCTAAGACAACATTGTTAAAACCAACGCGATCCAGTCGATCCAAAAAGGGCGATGGGGCGACTCTAGAGCGATCGCCCAGTTGTTCTATACCGATTAAATTGTCAACGATCGTCAAAGCTTGGCGCAATTCCTGCTGACCTGGAGGTACGGGCAAGTCGCGATAGATATCTAAACCTATAGCGCGAGGCTTGGCAACACTCACTTTTTGCAACAATTCGGCAACTACCCGATCTGGTAAGGGCCACTGCCCGACTTGCTGTAAATCTGCCTCATCGATCGCCACAATTGCAATCCTAGTGTCTTGCGCTTCCCAAGGACGCAGGCGAAAAAACCGATCTAAAGCCGCCCACTCCAAAGGCTGTAGTAAACCACTGAAGCGTAGCAACAAGCAAATAGCAGCGCTAAAAATTGTAATCCAAACTCGCTGTTTACGAGATAGCAAAGGAGGGTTAAGGAGTGAGGAGTGAGGGGTGAGTGGCTAAATTCTGAGTTTTGTTCTAGTGACTAGTCACGAGTCACTAGTCACTAATAACTAACTACTGAAATGCATTCGGAAAGTTCTTGAAATTCGTCTGTCCTTTATAGCCTGAAATTTCTGCTAATTCCTTCAAAGACTTCACACCTGCATATTGTTTACCGTTAATCTCCCAAGTGGGAAAACTTTGAATCTTGGCTGCTTCGCATTCGGGTGCTAGCTTCTTGGCTTTAGGGGGAGCGCACTCAATATGGTTGATATAACTGTAGGCTTCTTTGCCAAATAGTTGCTTTTGTTCGTGACAGTGGGGACACCACCAAGCGATGTATTCTTTAGCTCCAATCTCTTTGAGATGTTTTGCCAGTGCGATTTCTGATTCTCCAGAAGTCGTTGTAATCTGCCAACCAACTCCTGGGATGGGATCTCCCGCAGGCTCTAGCTGGACTTGTTGTGCAGTAGTAGTATCATTTGGTTTTTCTACGTCCGCATAAACGGCAAGCGTACCAACTAGCGTGACCATTCCTACTATCAATGCTGTAAATAATATTTGCCCTACGTCTTCCCAGGAGCGACCTAATAGTGTCAGGGTTAGCATACTAACCGAGAAGAGCGCCGAGGCAATACAGTACAAGCAAAAGGCGTTGATTTTAGCAAATAACACGTACATTAAGTAGCCGCTAAAAACGGACATGGCGATCGCCCCTGCTAATAGCAGCATCCACGTCACATTCTCCAACTGAGAGCGGAGTGCTTTATTTTGAGTTGGATTAACTGCTAGGGGAGTCAGGGCAAACACGACCATACTCGTATAAGCCAAACAACCGAATAAAGCCAAAGGTAAGCCAAATACAGTTGCCCAAGGACTTGAAAGGACATCCGCGCAGCTAGAACTCGCCTCAGCACCCGCGCTAGCGAGACATCCAGGCGTGCGTCCCATCAACTTTTCTATAGTTAAGTATGCCGTGACCAGCGCCCCCACTCCGGCGATCGCAGCGATCGCGGGGCGAGACCAGCGATGAATCCAAGGTGTAGAACGTCGGCGTATCATAAACAAATGACAAATGATAATTAATAAATGACAACTAATTATTAGCTTTGTCAATCATAACGGAACCTTTTTACGACCCTTGGGCAATATCACAACTCCGTTACATAGTAGGGAGCAGGGAGTAGGGAGCAGAGGGGCAGAGGGGCAGGTGGGCTTTGTGTGCAGGTGAGCTTCAGGTGCAACAACCAACAACCACCAATTACCCATTACCCATTACCAAATCACCAATTCCAAATCACCAATTCCGAATTCCGCGCTTCCGAATTCTCCCCACTCACCACTTATTCCCGACTCCCGTACGGGCGGGTTTAGAAACCCGCCCCTACCGACTCCCGACTCCCTTCAAACTAGCTACTTTTGTAAAACTACGACGTGCGGCTTCGACAAACTGGCTGACGCGAATCGGATCGACTGGCTGTTCCCGTCGTCCGTGACGTTTGAGAGAACTAGAAACAATCACTCCATCTGCGGCTGGCATTAAAGTAGAAATATTTTCCCAATCCGCACCACTGCCAATAAAAACTGGCGTGCCGTTGGCTGCTGCTGTCGCCAGTTCTAGGTCTTCTAAGTTGGGCGGGTTACCCGTTGCCCAACCAGACAGAATCACTGCGTCGGCTAGTCCCCGCTCGATCGTGTCTTGTACGGCATTGGTTAAATTGGTAGAACTGAGAGGACGAGCGTGCTTTACCAATACGTCCGCAAAGATTTTGACATCGCTACCAAGTTCTCGCCGATAGCGCAAAAGGCTGTGAGCTTGTCCTTCAATAATGCCTTGATCTGTTGCCATCACGCCTGTTAGAACGTTGACGCGAATGAATTGTGCCTGCACGCAACTGGCGATCGCTAATCCACTATGAGCGTCATTTCGCAATACGTTCAGTCCGATCGGTAGAGTTACTAGCTGTTTGAGCCGCTGTACGATCAGTGTCATGGCGCTGACGACTGCTGGATCGACTCGCTCTTTAACGAAAGGTGCGTCAAAAAAATTTTCGACAATAATTCCATCTACTCCACCAGAAGCTAAAGCTGTAGCTTCCTGTTCTGCCCTGTCAATGACAGCAGCTAAACTTCCACCCCAGCGAGCCGAGGTAGGCAGGGGTAATAAATGTACGACTCCAATGATAGGGCGATCGGTTTTAAATGTCTGATTCAGATCCACGTCTTTACAATACTTCGGACGCACTTATTTAGAAGTAGGCTAAGACAAATCATAACTTCTTTCAGTTATCAGTTATCAGTGGTTAGTGACTAGTGGCTAGTGATTTGAAGAATCTAGTCACTAGTCACTAACCACTAGTTACCGCATAATTTTTGTAAAATATTGTAAATTTTCATTCATTACGCTACTATATAGATTGCATAGGTTGAGCGATTGCATTGACCGCATCCGGTGAGCAGAGAGCCATAGGGGTGTAGCATCAAACGGATAAGCCGTTTTGGAAGCGATCGCTACAATAGAACGATTGAAAAACCCTGTCTCTACTTACACTTAAATTGATTTCATGGGCAAAAAGCCAACAATTGCATTTTCTCATCTAGGCTGCGAGAAAAATCGAATAGATACGGAACACACGATCGGACTCCTCGTTCAAGCTGGATACGAAGTCGATAACGACGAAGAACTAGCTGATTATGTTGTCGTCAATACTTGTAGCTTTATTCAAGCAGCGCGTCAAGAATCGGTTCGTACTATAGTCGAGCTAGCAGAAGCAAATAAAAAAATTGTCATTATGGGCTGCATGGCGCAGCACTTTCAGGAACAACTGCTAGAAGAGATCCCAGAAGCGGTAGCCGCGATCGGTACGGGAGACTATCACCAAATTGTAAACGTAATTGAGCGGGTAGAAAAGGGAGAAAAAGTAAAGCTTGTCTCGCCCGAACCAACATATATCGCTGACGAAACTACACCTCGCTATCGCACGACGACAGAAGGAGTTGCATACTTGCGGGTGGCAGAAGGATGCGATTACCGTTGCGCTTTTTGCATTATTCCTCACTTAAGGGGAAATCAAAGATCGCGCTCGATCGAATCGATTGTGGCAGAAGCAAAGCAACTCGCCGCTCAAGGGGTACAGGAAATTATCTTGATTTCCCAAATTACCACTAATTATGGTGTAGACTTGTACGGCGAACCAAAATTAGCGGAACTGTTAGTTGCTTTAGGTAAAGTCGATGTTCCTTGGATTCGGATGCATTATGCTTATCCAACAGGGTTGACACCGAAAGTCATCGAGGCAATTCGAGCCACGCCAAATGTCTTACCGTATTTAGACCTACCCTTACAACACTCCCATCCTGAAATTCTCCGTGCGATGAACCGCCCTTGGCAAGGTCGGGTCAATGACAGTATTATCGAACGGATTAAAACGGCAATCCCAGAGGCAGTTGTACGGACAACATTTATAGTAGGATTTCCTGGCGAGACAGACGCGCACTTCGAGCATCTGATGCAGTTTGTCGAACGCCACGAATTTGACCATGTGGGTGTGTTTACATTTTCTCCAGAAGAGGAAACTCCAGCTTACAGCCTGCCGAATCAAATTCCTCAAGAAATTATGGATGCAAGACGAGATGCTTTAATGGCACTCCAGCAACCGATTTCTTGGCAGAGAAATCAGGCGCAAGAAGGCAAAGTTGTGGATGTTTTAATCGAGCAAGAAAATCCTGAAACTGGAGAATATATCGGACGTTCAGCTCGGTTTTCACCAGAAGTAGATGGTTTAGTCTACGTCAAAGGTGTAGCTAGGTTAGGTTCAATCGTGCCAGTCAAAATTACCGAGGCTGAGCCATACGATCTCAAGGGTGAGGTTGTGAGTAGCTAATAGCGCATAGCTATCGATCGATAACAATCGATAACAAAAGTAGAAAAAACAGAGTAGTTTAGGAGCTTAAATGAATTTATCCTTTGAAAGCTTAGGTCTTTCAGAAAGCCGTATTCAACAATTAGAAAAAATTGGATTCACTACACCAACCAATATACAAGTACAGGCAATCCCCCAATTATTAGCAGGGCGCGATGTCGTTGGTAAATCTCAAACAGGTACGGGTAAAACAGCCGCATTTTCTTTGCCGATTCTAGAGCAAATCGACCATCAAAGTAAGGCAGTACAAGCGCTGATTCTCACTCCTACGAGGGAATTAGCAGTACAAGTCTGCCAAGCAATGAAAAGCTTTGTAGATCGAAATGAAAGCCGCATTCTAGCTATCTACGGCGGGCAATCAATTGAACGCCAAATTCAGCAGCTCAATCGCGGCGTACAAATTGTGGTTGGTACGCCAGGGCGAGTGATTGACTTGCTCGATCGCGGCAATCTTAAGCTAGATAAAGTGAAATTTGTCGTACTTGACGAAGCCGATGAAATGCTGAGCATGGGTTTCATTGATGATGTGGAAAAAATTCTTGCTTCCGCACCAAAAGAGCGACAAACAGCTTTGTTTTCGGCAACAATGCCAAGCGCAATTCAGATGTTAGTCGGGAAGTTTTTACACTCGCCCGTCACAGTTACGGTAGACCAGCCAAAAGCTGCTCCTACTAAAATTAGTCAAGTCGCTTACCTCGTACCGCGTCATTGGACAAAAGCAAGAGCATTGCAGCCAATTTTAGAATTGGAAGACCCAGAATCTGCAATCATATTTGTCAAAACTCGCAAAACAGCAGCAGATCTCACCAGTCAACTGCAAGCATCGGGTTATAGCGCCGACGAATATCACGGCGATTTAACCCAACAAGCACGGGAGCGCCTGCTATCGCGGTTCCGCAACAAGCAAGTACGGTGGGTGATTGCAACAGACATCGCCGCACGCGGTTTAGACGTAGATCATTTAACTCACGTTATTAACTACGATTTACCTGACAGCGTAGAAACTTACGTTCATCGGATCGGACGCACGGGTAGAGCCGGAAAAGAAGGCACGGCAATTTCCCTCATCCAACCGTTCGATCGCCGCAAACAGCAGCAGATCGAACGTCACGTTCGCCAAAGCTTGAAAGTTAGCTACGTCCCCACCAAAGCGCAAATCGAAGCGCGGCAAATTGAAAAACTGCAAGAACAACTGCGGGAAGTTCTCTCTGGGGAAAGATTAGCCTCCTTCTTGCCAATCGTGCGCGAACTGAGTGAAGAATACGACGCACACGCGATCGCCGCAGCCGCTTTACAAATGGCTTATGATAAAACCCGTCCAGCGTGGCTCGACTCCGCTGAAGACGACATAGCAGACGAAAAGCGCTCCACTCCCAAGCCTCGTTTAGCCAAACGCGATCGCAACGGAGAAAAAGAGTTTTCCAGCTCAGACAAGCGCTCAGTTGCTAAACCCAAACTGCGCACGGCACGAGAAAACTAGAGCATAGGGTTTTTAAAGATAAGAGAGACAAGGAGGACAAGGGAGACAAGGAGGACAAGGGAGAAATTCAATTCCATTATCCAAAATTTCCCAACCCCCGACTCCCGACTCCCTAATAAAGCCACGGACGAGTTACTTGCTCTAACTGAGTTATTTCTTCGTCCGTCATTTGCCAGCCGAGAGCGCCAGCATTTTGCTGGACTTGGTTGGCATTTTTTGCACCCGCGATCGCAACTAGGTTACCTTGAGCAATTAACCAATTAAGGGCAACTTGAGCGGGGGTGCGTCCGTGGCGATCGCCAATTTTTTTCAAGATCGAAATCACTGGTTCGATTTTTTGCAAACCTTCTTTGCTAAAACGAGGATCGATCCGGCGTGCGCCTGTAGGCTTCTCGGCACTACTAGCCGTGTATTTTCCAGTTAACAAGCCTTGTGCTAGAGGGCTGTAAGCCAAGATTGTTACGCCTAGCTGTCGTGCCGTGTCGAGAATGCCGTTCGTTTCAATTTGCCGCGTTAAAAGCGAGTAGCGGACTTGATTGCTAGCCAGCTTGACTCCACGGGCTGCCAAAATTTTGTATGCTTGCTGCATTTGTTCTGCGGAATAGTTGCTGACTCCTACTGCTTCGATTCTGCCCCGTTGCACTTCATCGGCAAGGGCATTCATCAGCGTTTCTTGACTCATGAAAAAGCTGAAAGGCCAGTGGACTTGGTAGAGGCTGACTCGCTCCAAACCCAGACGCTTGAGGCTTTCCGTCAGCGCATCAGAGACGGATTGAGCTGTAAACCGCCAAGGCGCGGGACCGAATTTCGTCGCAATCTGAATGGGGCGATCGCTTTGTTGGATGAACTGCCCCAAATACTTTTCCGATAATCCAAATCCGTAGACTTCTGCCGTATCAAAAAATGTCGTACCCGCATCTAGTGCGGCTTGGAAGGCTACCTGTAGCTGCTTGGCATCCTCCTCATCGCTGCCATAGTTCCAAAATAGTTTGTCGCCCCACGCCCACGTTCCAATGCATAAAGGACAAACAGCAGCGCCATCCTGACCTAATTTGATAGTTTCCAATTTTACCGTACCTATTTACACTTCTTTACACACTCTTAGTGTAGCGTTGCCGTCGCGATCGCAGTTCTGGCTAAGGTTTATCCTAAAGAAAGCAGAAAATGTATCGATAAATAGTTGTTTTTATAAAAAATATGGCGAAAAGTAGCTTGTCCGAACGAGAACAGTTACCTCCTAAAATTAATATCCTGACTATGTTCCGGTTAGGCTTATTTCAAATGGGACTGGGGATGATGTCCGTTCTCACTCTGGGAGTCCTCAATCGGATTGCGATTAAAGAATTGGCAATTCCGGCTACCCTAGCAGCAGGAACGATCGCCATGCATCAGTTTGTGGCTCCCTCGCGCCTGTGGTTCGGGCAAATGTCTGATGCCAAAAAGATGTGGAGCAATCACCGCACGGGTTACATTTGGATTGGTGCGGCATTATTTGCGATCGCTGCCTTTCTTGCAGTCCAAGTTATGTGGCAACTTGGCAGCAGTATATACAACCAAGGCTGGAGTTTCGTTACCTATGGTTGGATAGCGTTATTAGCGGGAATCTTTGCTTTGTACGGGTTGGCACTTAGTTCTAGTTCTACCCCATTTGCTGCTTTGCTCGTCGATGTTTCCGATGAAGACAACCGCTCTAAACTCGTAGGTGTTGTGTGGTCGATGCTCATGGTAGGAATTGTGATTGGGGCAATTATCAGCTCCAAACTTCTGCCCGCTGCCTCCACTTGTCAAGAGTCAGCTGTAGGAACAGTATCGCTTTACAGTCAACCCGCTCAACTTGCTATCCTACAAAGCTCGATTAACCGCTTATTTTTCATTTTGCCGGGAGTTGTCACTGGGTTAGCTCTACTATCAACGTTTGGTGTAGAAAAAAAGTATTCTCGCTACACTTCGCGATCGATAGTCGCAGATAGAGAAGACCAAATTACCATATCTAGGGCGCTGAAAGTCCTAACCGCCAGCCGTCAAACGGGTTTATTCTTCACCTTTCTCCTCGCCATGACACTTAGCTTATTCATGCAAGAAGCAGTGATGGAACCTTATGGCGGGGAAGTCTTCGGAATGTGCGTTGCGGAAACTACGAGGCTGAATGCTTTTTGGGGTACGGGTACGTTACTAGGAATTGGTAGCACGGGCTTTTTAATCGTGCCACGGATTGGCAAGCAAAAAACGACTCAAATCGGTTGTATCCTAGTTGCTCTGAGTGTAGGACTCGTCATTGCATCGGGTTTTACTGCAAATCGCCAAGTTTTGCAGGGAGCATTAGTCCTATTCGGCTTGGCTTCTGGCGTGACTACCACAGGTGCATTAAGTTTAATGCTAGACTTTACGGCAGCAGAAACAGCAGGGACATTTATTGGCGCGTGGGGGCTGGCGCAGGCATTAGCGCGGGCAACGGCAACAGTCAGTGGAGGGGCAATATTAGACGTAGGCAAACAGCTATTTTCAGCCCCAGTGCTAGCTTACGGTTTGGTATTTACCATTCAAGCGTTGTTAATGGTGTTAGCAATTTGGTTACTCAGTCGCGTAGATATAGTCGAATTTCGCAGCAACGCCAAAAAAGCGATCGCTTCAGTATTTGAAAACGAATTGGATTGATAAATGGGTAATGGGTAATGGGTAATTGGTAATTGGTAATTGGTAATTGGTAGTTGCTTTCTTGTCCCCCTTTGCCCCCTTGTCCCCACACCCTACACCCTACACCCTACACCCCACACCCCACACCCTCATTCATGACTGATTTCTGGACGACGATTCTCGATTTTGCCGCTACCACCTCCCAGAGGGTAGGGGCGCAACTGATGCAGGATTTCGGGCAGGTACAAGCCTCTCAGAAAGCTGATGGTAGCCTCGTTACCCAAGCAGATAAATGGGCAGATCGAGAAATTCAAGATGCGATCGCCTCCAACTTCAACGGCTATGGTATTTTGAGCGAAGAAGGAGAGACAATTTTTCCTGATGCTGAATGGTGCTGGGTTATCGATCCGCTTGACGGAACGACAAACTTTACGCGGGGACTTCCCATCTGGGGTATTTCTTTAGGACTGCTGTACCGAGGTACGCCTGTTTTTGGCTACGTCCACTTACCACCGCTAGGACAAAGTTTTCACGGCTTTTGGGCAGGAGATTCGGGGCTAGCAACACCTACAGGGGCATTTCTCAACCATCATCCGATCCATGCTAGTACCGATGTGGTTAGCAAAAATCACTTTTTCAATCTCTGTTCCCGCAGCACTGCTGTCATGCAATCTGGCTTTCCCTGCAAAATTAGGATGCTGGGGGTTGCCAGTTACAACTTTCTCACCGTTGCTGCGGGTGCTGTACTGGGTGGGGTAGAAGCGACACCGAAAATTTGGGATTTAGCAGGGGCTTGGGTAATTTTACATGCAGCTGGAGGAACTTGGGTAGAGCTGCGATCGCCATCTATTTTTCCTTTATTACCTGGGAACGATTACAGCAATATCTCTTTCCCCTCTCTTGTCGTCAGTCGTCGCGAACTGATTTCAGTATTTCAACCCTTCTTAGAATCTTTAAAATAGCAGCACTAATTAACTACAGACAACTTGAAATCTTTAAAAAAACACTCCGTCAAACTACGGATGAAGCGCTAAGATGTACCAGAAGCCGTACATTACTTAACATATGCACGTTCATCCGTCTGCCAGCAACTCAACTATACGTAGTCTGCGCCAATTCTTAGTTAAAAGTGCGCCCTACATTGTTATTGCTAGCATTCTTCTTGTAGTTATTGCCACTCTTTTCCCTTTCAATTTCTCTAGGGATGAAGGTGGCTCTCTGAGATATTTTTTTAGCAATTTCAAACATTCTAGTCATTTGGGCGATAAGATTAAGAATATATTTTTATTTATTCCATTTGGCTTTAGTCTAACCTGTTTTTTGCAGGTCAGAAAGTTCAGTTTATTATTAAAACTAGTTTCAGTTATATTTCTTAGTTTTATTCTATCTTTCGTTGTAGAAACGCTCCAAATTTTCTTGCCTTCTAGAGAAACCTCACCTGCCGATCTCTTCACTAATAGCTTAGGTGGATTTATCGGGTTTTTATGTTTTTATATCTGGAAATTTAAATTTGTTAGTTATATTTTAACTTTAATTGAAAAGAACAAAAATCGGTTTAGTTTTCCTATAGTAGCAATTGCTTTTTTAGGTTATTTAGCTACATCTATCCTGTTTACAGTTCCGTTACAATCCGCAAATAACTTAAGTACTTGGGATTTAAATTATCCTCTCATATTAGGCAACGAACGTACAGGCGAACGTCCTTGGGAAGGATTTATTTCAGAAGTCGCTTTTGCAGATAAAGCATTCTCTTCAGCAGAAATAGAGCGCGTGTTTGCCAGCCAAAACTGGTGGAATAATGTAGATACACCTTTGATAGGAAACTATCAGTTAGACAGACAAAATTACAGCGATCGCGCGGGAAACTTGCCCGATTTGAGCTGGCGAGGGCAACTACCAGAAATAACAGACGATCGAGGAGTCTTTCTAAGCGATCGCCATTGGCTGCAAACAGATACTCCTGTGAATCGACTCAATCAAAGATTACAAGAAACCTCTAAGTTTACAATAATAACAACAATTGCAACTGCTAAGTTTCAACAAAAAGGACCAGCTCGAATTATTTCTATTTCAGATAGTAATGGTAGGCGCAATTTTACTTTAGGACAACAAGGCAATAATTTAAACCTGCGACTGCGAACACCGATCAACGGTGTTAATGCTCAGTATTTAGACACAAACGTGCATAACGTTTTTACAGATAAACAGTTTCACAAGCTAGTTATAACATATGCTAATTCAGGTTTGCATGTCTATGTAGATAACTTACAAAACCGATACAATATTAACCTTCTAGAAGTATTACCAAAAGAAGATCGAATTCTTTACTATGGCTTGATATTCATTCCTTTAGGAGCGCTATTAGCAATTGTTATTACACTAGCAAAACAACAATTCATCCGTTATACATTGTTTTATGCTGGTGTTTTATTGCCAACTCTGATTGTAGAAACAATCTTAGCAATGAGTAGTGGTAGAAGCTTTGAAATAGCAAATATTTTACTTGGTATGCTGATGACAGCCTCTACAACCTTAATTTTGAAGTTGAAAATTCCTTTTTGGTTGAGAAATAAAGTCTTAAATTTTGCTAATCATAAAACCTAAATTAGCACCGTATAATTCAGTTTGATTCAGATAAGACGATCCCCCCAACCCCCCTTAAAAAGGGAGGCTAGTCGAGATAGTACAATTTAATCTTACTGCCAAATATAATCTGCTATCGGTTGGTTAGAATTAGTAGCAGGATCTTGAGGAAGACTTAACAACACAGAAACCTGTGAGAATTGCGGAGGCATTCTTCTAGCTACGCGGCTAAGAATACCATAACCATAAATAATATGTCCTTGCCCAGCAATCACGGCAACTTGATGCTTAGGATTAGCTTTGACAAACTTAGCAACTTCTGCTGCCATAGTCTCATCCCATAAAACCTGTGCTAAAAAAAAGCGATCGAACCCGCTACTATTACCTCGATTGGAATGTTGATGCTGTGCAAAAGTTTTAGCTAACATCTGACGGTAAGCAGCATTATCAGTCCGAATTTCTGAAGCAGGAGGAATAATTTTTCGCTGTTGAGGTGTGAGACTATCTAAACCTGCTTTTGCAACTTGACGAGTAATTTCAGAAGGCGTGTTCACAGCTAAAACTGACAATTGTTTCTCTTTCGCAAATCTGAGTATAGGCGCATAAGACTCCCAAGAATATCCCCATCTTTGCTCGTATTCAGTTTGTTCTAGCAAGTCTTTTTCAGTCAACTTACCAGCTAAATAGCTATCGATCGCATCTTGATATGGTATTTGAAACATCTCCATCGCGATCGCAACTTGAGGATTTCTTTTTTGTAACTCTTGAATTATTTTTAACTGAATTTTGCGATCTCGGTCGCGATCGTGAGTTTCTCCCAAATACAGCACACGTGCTTTTGCTAATTCTTGTAAAGCCCTTGACTGAGTAATCGTAACGTCCTCTATACTACAACTTTGATTCTGAATAGAGACATTTACCTTAGAGAAGTCTGGTACAATAATTTGTGGACGACAATTGTTGACTGTTTTTTGAGCATTTACAGACCAATTGCAAATCAAAAAAATACTTAACACGCAAATTAATAAATAAATCGAACTTCGCCATTTCCACTTTTTGATTAACTGCTGCATCTTCTTCTTTGAGCTATTTATAAAACATGCAAACAACCTTTTGCGGTCTTTCTTAGCGTCTTCGCGTCTACTCTACGAGAAGCCGCTGCGCGTCTATGCGTGACATTAAAATAAATCTCAGCTTTTATCAACCAGCTATCAAAATGAAAGGACTCTGGCTCGAAAACAACCAATTACAACTGCGTACAGATATCCCCACTCCCGAACCTTCCCCAGGAGAAGCCTTAGTGCGCGTCCTACGAGCGGGTATTTGTAACACCGACTTAGAACTGATCCGGGGTTACTATCCTTACACGGGTATTCTAGGTCATGAATTTGTTGGCGTAGTCGAACAAGGACCCACTCATCTAGTTAACCAAAGGGTAGTAGGAGAAATCAATGCTACCTGCGGTCAATGTCGGTTCTGTCGCAACGGACAGCCAACCCACTGCGAAAACCGCACCGTATTGGGAATCGTCAACCGTGATGGAGCCTTTGCCGACTATCTCACCTTACCAACCACAAACCTACATCCCGTACCAGACAACGTTTCTACGGAAGCTGCTACATTTACCGAACCTATCGCCGCAGCATTAGAAATTCAGCAGCAGGTGCAAATTCAGGCAGCAGATCGCGTGTTAGTAGTGGGAGATGGTAAGTTAGGGCAGCTAGTCGCCCAAACCTTAGCTTTAACTGGTTGCGATTTATTAGCTGTAGGCAGACATCAGGAAAAACTGGCTAACTTAGAAGCAAGAGGGATTAAAACAGGCTTAGCTGAAACCGTAACCGACAGATCTTTCGATCTTTCCGTCGAGTGTACGGGCAATCCAGCAGGATTTGCGATCGCCCGTCGTGCGTTGCGTCCTCGCGGTACGCTAGTACTCAAAAGCACCTATGCAGGTAACTTGAGTTTTGACGCTTCCGCTTTGGTTGTAGACGAAATTACCCTCATCGGTTCCCGTTGCGGACCTTTCCCCGCTGCCCTAAATTTACTCGCCACTCAAAAAGTAGACGTTCAACCGCTAATTCACGCTCGTTATCCGTTGAGTCAAGGACTAGCCGCCTTTGAACGCGCTCAAACACGCGGTGTGATGAAGGTCTTGTTAGAAATGGATCGAGATTGAGCTAATTTAGTACAGCAAGGGATTGGTTTTCGCTTGGTAATCCATGCAAGTAATTGCTGCCTCGGTATTAGCAATCGTAGGTTGTACTGTACATTTCAGTCGATAATCTCCTGTAAAAAATTGACAATTCGTACAGGGAATTTGGTGCAATTTTTGACTGGTAGCTACACTGTCTCGCACGGCGCTATAGAGACTCCAAACGATGAGAGCTACAATTGCCCAAGCACTAACAAAGCAAACCGGAACTAAAATTGGTTGGATAGCCTGAATGACAAAATAGATGAATTGCAACACAAAAACTCCAAAAAGCAAAAAACTGAGAACGTAAGTACGAGTATTTGTCTGTTTGATGACTTGTAGAAAATTCTACAAAAAACAGCTTGAATTCACACTCCTCCCTATGTTGGGTTTATATAGAAATTAAGTAGCTTTTGACACAAAGCTGTCAGTTATCAAGCAGCAGGGAGCAGTGACCAGTGACCAGTGACCAATGACCAACTTAACGTAAAACTACTGAGACATTAGGCATGACTTCACAAATAAAATAAATTCCTCAGTAAAAATGCGCTTGGAGCGATCGCAATAAAGAGGATACCTTGTGTCCAGTTGCGTTCCTTTATACCAACGATAGTCACTTTAGGGGATTGCCTGGGAAACGGGAACGATTGTTTCTCCTTTCCCCTTTCCCTTTAATTGCTGACTTGCTCTTTCTATGAAAAACTTAGGCTCTCCTGGTAGGTATGAGACGAGCCGCGCTACCTAGAACGACATCCCCTGATACATTAATAGCAGACACCAGTAGAGCCAATACTAAACTATGTCTCATGGCGAACATCCCGAGCATTTACATCTTTTAGAGGCGGGATGGGATGGCTTTCATTTCATCTATGAGTTAGAACCCGCTGATGAAATGCCTGCGAGCTACATGAGTCAGCATCTCGTGATTATTGCTTTAGACAATTTTCGGGCAAGCTTCGATTTCAATGGCAGCTGGCAACATATAGATTACGCTCAAGGCGATATTGGCATTTTTCCAGCCAGCCAATTGTTCCCCAGAACGCAAGTGGATCGCGAAGTCCCTATTTTAGATCTATTTCTCGCTCCTGCCACTCTATACCGTGCTGTTGATGAATCTATCGAGGAAAATTGTATCGAACTCATACCCCAGTTGCAATTACGCGATCCGTTGATTCAGCAGATAGGGTTAGCGTTGAAAGCTGAGTTAGCGGTAGGAGGTGCGGAGAGTCGGTTATATGCAGAATCGATGGTGACGGCGCTTTCGGCTCACTTGTTACGCCGCTATACTTCTCGCCAGCAGACAATTAGAGATTATCGAGGTGGATTACCCAAGTATAAGCAAGACCGGGCGATCGCCTACATTCACGAAAATTTAGATCGCAACATCACTTTGACAGAACTCAGTAATGTCGTTAACATGAGTCCCCATTATTTTGCGACTTTATTCAAACAATCTACCGGACAATCGCCGCATCAATACATTACGAAATGCCGGATTGAGACAGCAAAGCATTTACTCGCCAAGCAGGAACTCACAATCGTAGAAATCTCTCAGCAAGTAGGTTTCCAAAATCAAAGTCACTTCACGAGAATATTTCGCCAACACGTCAAGACTACGCCAAAAATTTATCGAGACAAGCAGAGATAAGTCAAAAGTTAAAAGTTAAAAGTTAAAAAGCTTTTTACATCAATTCTGTTTTGCTTTTTCTGTTTTTCTTTGCAATAAACTCAGCATTGTAGTCCCCCTTTTTAAGGGGGGTTGGGGGGATCTTCTAGCAGCGTAGTCAGAAAGAATTAGTATTACGGGAAAAGTTTTTGGAAGAATAGAACATTTTTCGGAACAACAGACAAGACAGTACCTAAAGGCGATCGCTAAATTAACTACCAATTGGTATCCTCAGTTGGAGTCGTAAACTATGACAGATACTAAACTCCCATTACAAAAATGGGGTATTGTCGGTTGGTCGGCACTGGTAGTTGGTACGATGGTTGCTACCATCTGGCTGATCGATGGATTAGACGAACAAGGGATGCGGATGGCAATTAGAGCCACTGCTCGTACTTCTTGCCTTCTGTTTCTCTGCGCGTTTGTCGCTTCGGCACTGCATCGAATGCGATCTACTCCTCTTTCAGTCTGGCTGCTGAAAAATCGGCGTTATTTTGGGGTATCAATGGCAGTTTCTCATACCTATCACGCGATCGCAATTTTTGGCTTATGGTATGTCACTGCTGGAACTGCGCCTAAGTTTGAGTCTTTCACAGCGCTCGCCATACTAGGCTATGTCTTTCTAATTGCCATGACGATAACATCTTTCGATCGCCCAGCTGCTTTGTTGGGACAGAGAAGATGGAAAGTTTTACATACTACAGGGATGCACTTTTTCTGGCTGGCTTTTACGGTTGAATTCAGCTTCAAAATTGCCAATTCACCACTGATTTATTCACCCTTTGTTGTCTTGTTAATCGGGGTTATGGTGCTGCGTTTAGTGACTCCTAGAAGGCAAAGAAAGTTAGCTAGCTAATGTTTAGCCTTCTTCTGTCAATCTGAGGAACAACCAGGCTAATGGCTTTATCTCGGTGGCACTGCCAATGGATGATGGGATCGAAATATTCTGTCAAACTGTAAATATACTTCATGTCTCAACTGCAACGAATCGTCATCGCTCCCGCACAACTGCAACAGCAGCAAATTGCCCTCACATCGCAGCAACAGCATTATCTCACGCGAGTCTTGCGGCTGCGGCAGGGCGATCGCTTTATTGCGATGGATGGGAAAGGTCAATGGTGGCTAGCGGTATTAGCAGAGACAACAGCACAAATTTTAGAACAAATGCAGGTGCAAACTGAGTTACCTGTAGAGATAACTCTGATGGTGGCACTACCCAAAGGGAATGGATTTGATGAAGTGGTACGCGCTTGTACTGAATTAGGAGTCAATTGTTTTGCTCCAGTAACCAGCGATCGCACTTTACTCCATCCCAGCCCGCAAAAACTAGACCGTTGGCGGCGAATTGCAATTGAGGCGGCGGAACAATCGGAACGACAAATCGTACCGACGATTTTAGATCCCGTCCCGTTTAGTACGGGATTGTTGTCGGTGACAGGCGATCGCAAGTATATCTGTGTGGCGCGGGGAAATTCGCCTCATTTATTTACAAGTTTGCAATCGATCCCCCCTAGCCCCCCTTCAAAAGGGGGGTTGCAGGATTCTCTCCCCGCTTTATCAGGGGAATTAGACAGTTCTCACCCCCCTTTACAAGAAAATTCTAGCCCTCCTTCGCAAGGCAACTCTAGCCCCCCTTTACAAGGGGGGTTGGGGGGATCTATCGTCATTGCCACAGGTGCAGAAGGCGGTTGGACGACAAACGAAGTCGAAAATGCGATCGCGGCAGGATTTCAACCCGTCTCCTTGGGTAAACGGATCTTACGCGCAGTTACCGCTCCCATCGTCGCTGTATCGCAAATATCTGCGATTATAGAAATGAGTAGGAACTCTGAAAACCCTGCATAAAAGTCATTTCTTCAGAGCTTGTACCCTAAATTTTGACTTTTAACTTTTGACTTTTGACTTTCTTACGAATTCTCTTTCTCACCGCGATCGCGAATATATTCTGCCAAGAAAGCAACGCACCCAGAAATAATAATTAGGATGACGCTCAAGGCATTAATATCGGGTTTGACTCCCGTGCGAATGCGACTAAAAATTTCCATCGGTAAAGTATTGATGCCGCTTCCAGCCGTAAAACTAGAGATGAGAAAATCATCTAGACTCAAAACGAAAGCCAGCAAACAACCAGCAACAATTCCAGGCATTAACTGCGGTAACAAAACCTTGACAAAAGCTTGCAATGGTGTAGCACCGAGATCGAGTGCGGCTTCTTCTAGGTGGGGATCTAACTTTGCTAGTCGCGCTGTCACCACAATTCCCACGTAGGCAAGGCAAAAGACAATATGAGCGGCTACAATCGTCCACAAGCTTAATGGAATGGCAAACGTAGCCAGAAAGACGAGAGTAGCTACGGCGATCGCAATATCGGGAACAATCATTGGTAAGTATGAAATACCGCGATAGATCGTCTTCCCAGGAAATCGATATCGTCCTAACCCCACTGCCATCAGGGTTCCCAAAACAGCCGAAATGATGACAGCACATACAGCCACAACCAAACTATTTTGTAGTGCTGTCAGGATGCGACTATCTTGAAGCAACTGTTGATACCATTTGAGTGTGAACCCTTGCCAGCCAGCACTGTAGGGAGAAGTATTGAAACTATAGAAAGCAAGAACGAAGATCGGCAGGTACATGAATAAATACATCAGTACCGAAAACGTGGTTTGCCAGGTAAAATCACGAGCTTTAGTTTTGGGATGTTTCACGCAGATACTCTTCTCCCGTCAGATAACTTAGTATAAACAGGCAAAAGGTAGAAAAGCTCGAATCTTTACTTGTCATCACTGCTGCTTAATATACAATTAATCGCATTTTGCAACTTATCTCTGAATGCTTGAGCTTCTTGATATGCTGCAACTCTCTCGCGACGAGAGGTACGATCTTTGAGGTCTACTCGATATACAGGTTGGATAAAGTAACGCAAACGCGATCGCATTGCCCATACTCCCATAGAAGGAAATAATGCGAACAACGGCATTAAAGGCGATAGAGGTAAGAAAGGTAAGCCGAATATCTTACCAATGTGTTGCAAATTCAAATTAATGGCAAATGGATGTAAAAGTTCATTGCCAAGACAAACAACTGGCAGAATTGGGATTTGGTGGCGATCGCTCAAACGAATAAAACTCGGATCGAAACTTGCCAATTGATACCTTTGCTGCCAGCCTTTACTAGGTCCCCGCAGTCCTTCAGGTGCGTATAATAATACAGTTTTTTGGGCGATCGCTGTCTCAAATTCCTCTTTTTCTGCCCTCACGCCGCCTAAAACTTGCGACCATCCAGGGGGTAACCACCAAATCATCCAAGGATGATCGAATAAAGAAACTCCGGCTAATGGTTTAACGTTCCATTCCCGTGCCGTACCTAGTAGATAAGCTAGTACGATAAAATCCCACGGAAAAGACATTCCGGCGTGGTTCATCGCCACAATCATCGATTCTGTTTCCGGCAAGTTTTCGATTTGCCTCAGTTCGCCGCGGTAGTAATATTTGGCAATTGGCGCTAAGACTTCATCGCGAAAAGCCTGTTGATAGTTGCGATCGAATTGCACCGCTTGTTGACGCGGAAATCGACAACCCAAGCGCAACCACCGCAGTAACAAGGCGATGTAAAATCCACCTGGGAGTAGAAATAATCCATACTCTAACCAATTCCAACCATCAGGATCGGCGTGATAGTGTTGCCAGTGACGGTTAAATAGGATCAGCCAGCCGGGAGGATACCAAAGGCAAAACCGATCGAACCAGGTAAACTTATAGCCACTCACGCTTTTGTTACTGCCAAAAACCACCCTACCTCATCCTAAATCATTCCCACATTACAACCTGATAGCTGTCTGTGCGTCTATGCTGCTTGCGGGGGAATTTTTATCTTTCTTATATCGCGTACGCACCTAGAGCTTAAAATTACTAATTCACATCTATTTTTTTCTACGGATTCAATAGTATTTTCGTAGAGATTGTGAGCCAGTTGAGCTACCGCGACAACATACACTAAGTCGTAAAACAGTTCCATCCATGTCACACGACGTTGTTCTGCTTCCATTTCGTCACCGATTCTTAACTGGGGTTGCCACCTACTTTTCATGAGCAAGTCGTAAGTCGTAAGTAGGGGAAGAATATAGTATTTAGTCTCCCTTGTCTCCCTTGTCTCCCTTGTCTACCTTGTCCAAACTTAAAATCGCCTCACAATAACTCAGTAGCATCTGAAGGCGTTGAGTCATCTGCTGCTGGCGGGTTTGTAAGGTCTGAGGTTGTCTAGCAGCTTGCAAAAATGTCACATCCATGATTAACAAGTTGAATTGCTTGCTAATTTCCGTTTGCAGCGATCGCACTCTCGACTCTACCGCTGGATCGATATCTTGACTATCTAAACTGGCAATCTGTTGCTGAAAGTATTGTTGTGCTGCTAATACATTCTGGCGCAGTCTGGGGGAGTTCACCTCTGGTGCTGTCGCTGCTTGTTGTATTCCCTTTAGCAGTTCGCTCAGTTTCTGATAGCACTGATAATAAAGATCTGGCAACATAGAGCGGATTAATAAGATATTATTAGTGTAAAGAATTATTTTTCAAAGCATAAAGTCCATTAATCTACCTGAGCGAATAAATTTGAGATTAAACCAGTTCGAGATTGAACCAGCTTGAAATTCAACCGCTTTGAAATTTGTCTTATTGCGTGCAATTTGGCAAGATATTTTCTCAATACCCCGATTTCATAGATCTATTGCCATATGTACACTTCGGCAATAATTTCAGCCACAAGATTGTAGTTTATGCTACGCTTACTCATCCCCCAAAATTAAAGAGTGTTTGAAGCCGCCCCCATGAACACCCTGACTGCTACTGCCACCACTGTTTGTAATTCCTACGAATGTACTATACCTGACTGGTTACAAACCTGCCTTGTAGAGAATTCGGAATTAGAGACACAACCTACTGCGACAGATAATCAGCTAATTTGTCGTGCTTTTAACTTTGCTTACCAACTGCATCAAGGGCAATACCGCAAGTCAGGAGAACCTTACATTTGTCACCCCGTAGCTGTAGCGGGTTTGCTCAGAGATCTGGGAGGTGGTAGCGCGATGATTGCAGCCGGATTTCTTCATGACGTAGTAGAAGATACGGATGTAACCCTAGAGGACATAGAGCAACAATTTGGCGCAGAAGTCAAGCATTTAGTAGAAGGTGTTACAAAACTATCTAAGTTTTCCGAAACTTTTTCGAGTAAAACGGAACGGCAAGCAGAGAATTTTCGACGCATGTTTTTGGCGATGGCGCAAGATATTCGCGTCATTGTCGTGAAACTTGCAGATCGCCTGCACAATATGCGAACTTTGGAACACTTACCCGATGAAAAACGCCGTCGCATCGCTTTAGAAACAAGAGAGATTTTCGCTCCACTGGCAAATCGGCTAGGTATTGGAACATTTAAATGGGAATTAGAAGATTTAACCTTTAAATACCTCGAACCAGAAGCATATCGTCAAATTCAAGACTTAGTAGCGGAGAAGCGCACAGACCGAGAAGCAAGGCTGACGCGGGTGATTGAAGTTTTGCAGCAGGGAATGGCGCAGTCACACATTCAATGTATCGATATTAGCGGTCGTCCCAAGCATCTATATGGTATCTACCAAAAAATGCAGCGGCAGCAAAAAGAATTCCACGAAATCTACGATCTAGCTGCAATTCGGATCATCGTCAAAACTAACGAAGAATGCTACCGCGCTTTAGCTGTAGTCCACGACGCTTTTAGACCGATTCCCGGTCGGTTTAAAGACTATATCGGCTTACCCAAACCCAATCGCTACCAGTCTCTACACACTACAGTAGTCGGCTTTACAGGTCGTCCTTTGGAAGTGCAAATCCGCACGATCGATATGCACCACATTGCCGAGTATGGGATTGCCGCGCACTGGAAGTATAAGGAAACGGGTGGCTCTAGCCATACCAAGTTTACGCCTGTAGATGAGAAGTTCACCTGGTTGCGCCAACTCTTGGAGTGGCAGAACGACCTCAAAGATGCTCAAGAGTACTTAGAGAGTATCAAGGATAATTTATTTGAAGACGAAGTTTATGTCTTCACTCCCAAGGGTGATGTCGTGCCTCTCTCCCCCGGCTCGACAGCAATAGATTTCGCTTACCGAATTCATACAGAGGTGGGAAATCACTGCGCGGGGGCGAAAGTTAACGGCAGAATGGTAACGCTGGATACAGCCCTAAAAAATGGCGATATTGTAGACATTTTAACCCAGAAAAACAGCCATCCCAGCTTAGATTGGCTGAATTTTGTCAGAACTTCAGCAGCGAAAAACAGAATTCGCCAATGGTACAAGCGATCGCGGCGGGAAGAAAACGTCGCCCGCGGACGGGAATTGTTAGAAAAAGAATTAGGGAAAACAGGTTTTGAAGCCTTACTCAAGTCAGAACCGATGCAAGCTGTAGCCGAACGCTGCAACTATCATAGCGTCGAAGACTTACTTGCTGCCCTGGGTTACGGGGAACTGACGTTAAACCTCGTTCTCAACCGCTGGCGAGAGATCGTGAAGGGGCAGCAACTCATTCCTGCCGAACCAGAAGTTCCTCTCAGTTTAATACCTGCAAATGCAAAATCACCCCGCGAAGCAGCAGTTGCACCTAAATCTCGCGCTAGCGAATCGCCGATCGCAGGTGTGGAAGGATTGCTTTACCACCTGGCAAAGTGTTGCAGTCCAATCCCAGGAGAATCCATTATTGGTGTCGTAACCACCCGTTCTCAGCGTGGGATCTCGATCCACCGTCAAGGCTGTCAGAACGTCGATAACATCCCTTACGATCGCCTCGTCCCCGTCAGTTGGAACGCTAACGGCGATCGCAATCCCCGTCCGCAGACTTACCAGGTCAACGTCCAAATTGAAGCGATCGATCGCGTCGGCGTATTAAAAGACATACTATCGCGCCTGAGCGACCAAAGTATCAACGTTCGTCACGCTTCCGTCAAAACAGCCAACGGTCAGCCAGCAATCATTGAATTAGGCTTAGATATTCGCGATCGCCATCAACTCGAACAGATCTTCAACCAAATCCGCAAAATGAGCGACATTATCGACCTGCGCCGCGTCGGTCAAGTAGATGAATGATAGTGGCTGGTGACTTGCGACTAGTGACTAGAGAAACATCTAGCCACCAGTCACTAGCAACTAGCAACTAACAAATCTGACTTTTTCAGACCTTTCCTCACTAGTCAATTAGGGAGCCATTTAGCGTCGTTTGGCGAAGTGCTGTCTATTTCTGACTTTTTCATGCTGGCAAAATCGAAGCCGTATTTTAATCTGTATTCATGGTCACATCAGCCTTGAAGCAGTTACCAAAAGTTTCAAGTAATGATTTTTGTACAGACGTTACATGTAACGTCTCTACACTGTTAACTGACCACCCTTGGGAGGATTGCTAGGAACGACAAAACTGCAATTGTTGCGCTCCCGATAGGGGTAAAAACCAGAATACAACTGCCGCGATCGCGCTATTCGTCCAACTAAGCACGATTGACCCAGCAGTATTGAGTAAAGTAAGGAGTCGCAAATGCAGGTTGTCACATTACCTTTAGAATCAAAATTTACAGCTAGCCAAAACGCTACATTTGAAAATATATTGCAAGCTTGGCACTGGCAATTGGCATTCGACTATCCCGATCGCCGTGTAGCTACTAGAGACAGTATTGTTTGCTGGCTAATCGGAAACCATTTCGCGCAATTCGACCAGCTTGATGCAGAGCAAATCCGACTGATCCAGCAAGGGATGGCATATCGCTATCGGATTTTGCAGAATCGTTATTTGGGACAAGCGCCAAAACAAGGCTATTGTCGTCTCATGACTCGCTTAGGTAGCCTAGCCGTGCTGCAAAATAAGATTCGGATGATGGTAGATCTCAGCCGCGATCGCCGCCGTCAGGTAACGGAAGTACTACAAGAATTTTTGCAAGATTTACTGCAACGCGATTGCTACTTACAACAACAAATGACGGCGATCGCTAAATGTACGGACGATATTTGCCTACGACATGCCTTACTATTTACGACGATTGAAGAATACTGCTTGCGACCAGTTCGCAATCAACCGCTGATCGTTTATCGCTTGATCAATTACATGCGCCGCCTCTCGCCAGGAGGAGTCACGCAAGTTCCAAAACATGGAGAGATTCGGATTGTCTTTGCCCAAATTCCCACAGAAGACAGCGATCGCAGTTTCAGTTTGTTAGATGCCCAAGCAATCGAGCAAGATCGCGAGCAACAAGAAGCAGTCGAACAACAGCAGCAGCGAGATGAAATCAAACAGCAGCTATCGAAATACTTAGAGCAGAAGTTAGGACGTTTAGCCGTAGAGTGGTTAAGCTTATACCTCCAAGGACAATCGCAGCAAGCGATCGCTTCTCAGTTAAATTTAACGACTAAAGATGTTTATCGTCTGCGCGAAAAAGTTTGCTATCATGCTATGCGGCTTTTTCGGAAGTAACGCGGCATCTTTCTTTTGTTCCCCCCTTTTTAAGGGGGGAGCCAGGGGGGATCTTCTTTCCGTGAGTGGCGCAGTGCTGCGATCCCCCAACCCCCTTATAAAGGGGGCTAAGAGCAAAGACGCACATGAGATAAGTAACATCTTGTAGGGGCGCACGCGCCTCTACAACTCTTCTTTTTTCGTCAGTTTTTGAATTGAAAGTTGAATCGCAAGTGCAACTAAACCAATAGCGACAATACCGAATATACCCGTACCTAGTGCCATGATTCCTACAACCAGAGTACGGACGGCAGCAGCAATATTAACGACAGTAAAATTATCAGAATGAATTGGTTTGCGGGCAAACGTTTGAGCGATCGCGGCTGTGAGAGAATAGGCTGCAAAAGCAATTCCTGCCGAAATAACTGCGCCACTCAGACAGCGTAATGGAGTGGGTTCTGGCGTTTGTGTGGTTCGATCGTCTGACATTGGTAGTTGGTAGTTGGAATTGGTAATTGGTAATTGGTAATTGGTAATTGGTAGTTGGTTGACCGCTCCCTTGTCCCCCTTGTCCCCCTTGTCCCCCTTGTCCCCTTCTTCCCTGCTCGTGCGCTCGTGCGCTCCCTATTAACTGACTTGAATTCCCCCACTACACATTCGAGCAATCCATAAGTCTAGATCGGGATCGGGGATGATTTGGCGGACTTGCTGGTGTACCTGCTGAGCTTGTTCTAAAGAAGTACATAAAGCAAATACTGTGGGACCAGAACCAGACATCATCGCACCATTAGCGCCGCTGGCTTGAAATGCTTGTCGCAGTTGCGAAACTTTTGGGTATTCTGGTAACACGACTTTTTCTAAATCGTTGTGCAGTTTTTGGGCAATTTCTGCCCCATCTTCATGAATAATCGCTTTCACCATCGAACCTGAGTGGACGGCTTGAGCGCGAGATTCTAAGTTTTGAATATTTCTCGTGTAGGTATGACCGAAGGTGGCGCGATAGGTTGAATACGCCCAAACTGTAGAGACTGCCAAACTACGGTGTTTACCGAGAACGATGTATAAATTATCGAGACTGGGGAGAGGAGAAAGCTGTTCTCCCCGTCCTGTGGCGATCGCTGTTCCGCCTGCAATACAAAAAGGTACGTCAGAACCAATTTGGGCTGCGAGTTCCTGCAATTCCGATTGCGTGAGTCCCAGTTTCCACAATAAATCTATGCCGACCAAAACGGCAGCAGCATTGCTAGATCCTCCTGCTAATCCAGCAGCAATTGGGATCTTTTTGTGAATCGTAATTTCTACCCCGCCATATTGAGCAAAACTTTCGGGAAATTGTTTCGCCATCAGTTCGGCGGCGCGATAAGCGAGATTGCTCTTATCTGCTGGAACTTGGGCATTATCGCAGTGAACGCGGATTGTATCGGTACTAATTGCCCGCAGATCGATTTTGTCAGCCAGATCGATACTTTGTAGGATCATGACCAATTCGTGATATCCGTCTGGGCGATCGCCTAAGATTTCCAGATACAAATTTATTTTTGCCGGAGCAATCAGAGAATAGGAACGCATTCAGTTATCAGTTATCAGTTATCAGTTATTCAGTTATCAGTGACTAGTGGAACTAGTGACAAGAATTGAGTCTGGTTCCACTAGTCACCAGCCACAAGCCCACTCACCATCAACCAACTACCAACCACCAACTACCAACTACCCATCACCTAACCCATTACTCAAATTTACCCATTGAGTCACGCTTAAATCCTCAGCGCGGGCTTGGGGGTTTATATTCAATTCTTGCAGTAAATGGTTGAGGCGATCGCTATCGACTATTGCTTTTAGATTATTTCGTAACATTTTCCGCTTGGCACTAAAACCGATTTTGACTAAAGCTTCCAATTGCTTCGGATTGTTGGCTACAATTGACAACGTTCGCGGACGCAACCGTACCACGGCAGAATCTACTTTTGGTGGTGGTTGAAAAGCTCCTGCTGGGACAATACAAATCTGTTCGCAGGCTGCTAAATACTGCACTCTGACAGACAAAGCCCCAAATGCTTTCGATTCAGGTTTAGCATATAGTCTATCTGCCACTTCTTTTTGAACCAACAATACAATTGATTCATATGGCTCTGGGTTAGGTTCGGCAATTGTACCCAGGAGTTTTTCTAGAATTGGACCAGTAATGTTGTACGGAATGTTAGCAACAACTTTATTTGGCTTTTGAAAATTTGGCAGTGGAGCTAATAAAGTCGCTAAATCTAAATTTAGAAAGTCACCTTGCAATAGTAAAAAATTTTCTACTTTCTTTAATTTTTGTGTTAGCAACTGACAGAGATCGCGGTCAATCTCCACCGCTACTACAGATGAGGCGAGGGGTAAAAGCCGCCGAGTTAAAACACCTGTACCAGGACCAATTTCTAAAATGCGATCGCTTTGTTGAATCTCCGCCGCCTGTACGATCCGATCCAAAGCTTTCTCGCTCTTAAGCCAGTGCTGGGCAAATTGTTTTCTAGTTCTTATCACTTAACGGGTAATTGGTAATTGGTAATTGGCTCTGGATTTATCTGCGTTCCTCCGCAACAGCGAAAAAAATATCAAATAAGGTAGAAAAATTTGCATAGTTACTGTAGTCAGACATTCCCTACGATGAGACAGAAGCGATCGCAGCCTGCTTCATCTTAGCTTTGTGGCGCGGGAAAACAATATCCGAGCGTAACAATCGATCCATCATGTCAACCGTTAGGGAAAAGAAAACTCAGTTCGAGGAGGAATCAGGTGCGAAACCCAAGGGTTGGTGGCGGATTGCCTTAGCTCTAATTCTGGGAATAGCAACGGGAGCTTTGGCGCTGAGTAAATTGCAGCAGAGTCAAACCCCCGCACCTGTACCCGTAACTCAAAAACCCCCAAAGATAAATGCTGTTAGTGCCTTGGGACGTTTAGAGCCGCGTGGAGATGTGATTCAATTATCTGCCCCTAGTTCTTCCTTTGCTCTGGAAGGAGCTAGAGTACTTCAGTTGATGGTAAGAGAGGGTGAAAGAGTACGTAGCGGTGATGTTATAGCCGTTTTAGATAACCGCGATCGCGCTTTGGCAGCTTTAGCCAAAGCCAAGGAAGATGTCAAAGTCTCTCAAGCAAATTTAGCCAAAGTCAAAGCAGGGGCGCAAACTGGAGAAATTGAGGCACAGCAAGCAACAATCGCCCGTCTGCAAGCCGAACTCACCGGACAACAGCAAATCTTACGAGCAGCGATCGCCCGCCTAGAAGCCGAGCAGCGTAACGCCGCGATCGATTTGCAACGATACCAGCAGTTGTATCAAAACGGTGCGATCTCCTCTCAAGAACTCGATCGCCGCAGTTTGAATGCTAAATCTGCTACCGAACAATTAAACGAAACTCAATCGACTCGCCAACAGACGATCGCGACGTTGCAAAGGCAAATTGAAGCAGCAAAAGCAACTTTAAATAAAATTCAGGAAGTTCGTCCAGTGGACGTACAACTGGCACAATCTGAAGTTGACAGAGCGATCGCGGCGATGAAACAAGCTCAAGCAGACTTGGCACTCGCCTACGTGCGCGCGCCAACTGGCGGCGAAATTCTCAAAATTCACACTCGCGCCGGAGAAAAAATCAGTTCCGCAGGCATTGCAGAAATGGGACGCACCGAGCAAATGATCGCCATTGCCGAAGTCTTAGAAGAAGACATTGGTAAAATCCGCCTCGGTCAAAAAGCCGCTATTAGTAGCGAGAATCTCGCCTTCGCTGGTGAACTGAGAGGCACAGTCATTGACGTTGGCAGGCAGATCGGTAAACAAGATGCACTCGACAGCGATCCCGCCGCCGATGTCGATGCCAGAGTTGTAGAAATCAAAGTCGGTCTACCCCCAGAAGCCAGCCAACGAGTTTCCGGTCTTACCTACGCCAAAGTTATCGTCAAAATTAATATTTGATTTGGAAATGGGTAATAGGTAATGGGTAATGGGAAAGAAATCTTAGGGGCGGGTTCACCTAAAATCTCTTTTCATAGCGAATTAGGCGTGGTAAATCCACCCTATCCAAGTAGGAGCGAGTTTCTCGAATATCCCTGAAAAAACAAAGAGTTTTGCACTTAAACCCTTTCATACCCAAATCATCAGAATTTTACCAATTACCAATTACCAATTACCAATTACCAATGAGAAAATTCATTCAACGCAAAATTCCGTTAGCGTGGTTGCAATTGACTAGGGAAAAGCCTCGGCTGCTAGTTGCATTAGCTGGAATTGCCTTTGCTGATATTCTCATGTTTATGCAACTGGCTTTTCAGCAAGCTTTATTTGATAGTAACGTGCGTTTGCATTCTAGTTTAGATGGCGAAATTGTCTTAATCAACCCTCAATCTAACGCCATCAATTTTTTAGAAAGCTTCTCTCAAAGACGCTTGTATCAAACTTTAGCACTTTCAGAAGTTGCATCCGTACATCCTATATATTTAGGCTTGACTGAATGGAAAAACCCCGAGACTAGAGCGCTAGCTGAGGTTTTAGTTATTGGAACTAATCCCAGGGATCGAGTTTTCAATTTACCAGGGATACAACAAAATATAGAAAAAATTAAATTGCCCGATGTCGTCCTCTTCGATCGCGGTTCTCGACCGGAGTTTGGCGCGATCGCTTCTGAGTTCGAGCAAGGGAAAAAGATTACAGCCGAGGTAGGCGGAAGACGAATTAAGGTAGGAGGAATAGCTGAATTAGGAGCATCTTTTGGTTCTGATGGAAATTTGATTACCAGCGATCAAAATTTTTTGCGCTTATTCAAAAATCGAAAGTATGGCTTAATCGATCTAGGTGTCATTAAATTAAAACCAGCGGCAAATGCTGAGATAGTTTTAGAAAAGCTAAGGCAATATTTACCTGATGATGTCAAAGTTTTTTCTAAACAAGAATTTATCGATTACGAAAAAGACTACTGGGCGCGCAGTACTCCAATTGGCTTTATATTTACCTTGGGAACAATTATGGGTTTCATTGTCGGAACCGTCATCGTTTATCAAATTCTTTATAGTGAAGTTTCCGATCATTTATCTGAATACGCCACTTTGAAAGCAATGGGATATACGCAAACCTATTTATTGTTAGTCGTTTTTCAAGAAGCTTTGATTTTAGCCAGTTTGGGTTATGTACCTGGGTTCGCTTTTGCAATTTTACAATACAATTTAGCTAGAAACGCAACTTTGCTGCCAATTTTTATGACTGCTAGTCGAGCAGTCATGGTATTTCTATTAACGGTTCTCATGTGTTTTATTTCTGGTTTTATTGCGGTGCGTAAACTACGTTCTGCCGACCCAGCAGATATTTTCTAAGCAAATGAAAAAAGAACCTGCGATCGCTATCCATAATCTCAATCACTACTACGGTAAAGGGGCGCTTAGAAAACAGATATTATTTGATATTAATTTAGAAATTAACCCTGGAGAAATTACCCTTGTAACTGGAGCATCAGGATCGGGTAAGACGACATTACTAACTTTAATTGGCTGTTTGCGTTCCGTGCAAGAAGGAAGTTTAAAAATTTTAGGCAAAGAACTTTTTGGTACGAGTGAAAAACAGCTAGTAAAATTTCGTCGGCAAATTGGTTATATCTTTCAAGCTCACAATTTATTAGGATTTTTAACAGCAAAACAAAACGTACAAATGTCAGTGGAATTAAACCGCGATCTATCTCCATCATCTGCTGAGGCTAGATCGATAACTATATTACAAACTGTAGGTTTGGGTCATCGAATTGATTACTATCCAGACAATCTTTCTGGAGGACAAAAACAACGAGTTGCGATCGCGCGTGCTTTGGTAAACCATCCAAAAATCGTCCTAGCAGACGAACCTACAGCCGCATTGGACAAGCAATCGGGACGCGATGTCGTCGAACTGATGCAATCTCTAGCTAAAGAACAAGGATGTACTATTTTGATGGTGACTCACGACAACAGAATTCTCGATATTGCCGATCGCATTGTCGATATGGAAGACGGTCGTTTAACCTAAAAAATTGCCAACAAACAAATAAAGAATCGACAACCATATTGATAACCAGCGACCGATTAAAGCGATAGGCTATTTTTAAGTCAAAAGTTAAAAGTCAAAAGTTAAAAGTCAAGACTGTTAACAACTGAGCATGAATTATCCCAACTGATAACTGACACCTGACAACTTTGTACAGACGTTACATGTAACGTCTGTACTGATAACTGGTAACTGACAACTGAAAGAATATGCCTAAGACTCAAGATCCCTTTCCTCAGTCCAAAAATGGTAAGGCAAATTCTAGTAACACTCTGGGTACAGAATCTCATCAAGGGGACTTGAAGAAAAGTAACACGGTACGACCAATTCAGCAGATGCGATCGTGGAATTTGAAATTGAAAGCAACGATCGCGGCTGTTGTTGCTAGCGCCCTTCCAGCACTAGTAGTTGGTACGACGAATTACTTGGGAACTCAGGCAATTCACAAACAAGTTACTCAAGCCAGACAGCAAAATGTCACTGAGTTAACCACAACAGAAAATGCCCTGCAACGGCAACTACAATCGCAAGTCCTGGAAACTGGATTAATCGCAGCTTGGGCGGCGGCGATCGCATTTTTTTTAGTGCATCGTGCCATTCGTCCAGTATTAGATGCTACAGCAGTTTCTACTAAATTAGTCAATAGATTGAGTCAAGAAGATCTAGATGCTCGCGATCGCGTTGCTGGTCAAGACGAATTAGTTGCCCTAGAGTCAAATATCAGTGCGATCGAACAACAATTGCCAAAACTGTTATGGCAGCAAGAAGCTGAAGCCGAACGTGCCAGAATCTTGATGAAGATCGCGCACCAGATCGGGGAATCGCTATCGGAAGCAGATGTCCTTAGAACGACTGTAGAAGAAGTCCGTAAAGCCTTTAAAGTCGATCGCGTCGCGATCTTTCGCTGTCATAATGACTCTTTATGGGATGGAACTTTTGTAGAAGAATCGGTAGCATCGAGCTATCCCAAAATGCTGTGGGCGACAATCGATACAAACTTTTTCCAAGGAGAAAACATCGAGTTATATCGCCACGGTCGCGTGCAGGCAATTGATAATATTTATCAAGCGGATCTGCCTGATGCTCGGATTGGACTACTAGAGAGATTCGCGATCGCGTCACAATTGAGCGCTCCAATCATCAAAGACAATCGGCTATATGGCTTATTAATCGCCAATCAGTGTAAGCAGTCCCGCTCCTGGCAGCACTCGGAAATCGATTTAATTGCCCATGTAGCAACACAAGTCGGGTTTGCGCTCAAACACGCTGATTTGCTCGAACAAATAGATACGAAAGCCAAGCAAGCCAAGCTATCGATCGATATTACCCGCCGCATTCGAGCTTCGCTCAACGAAGAGGATATGCTTAAAACTACCGTTGAAGAAGTCCGTAAAGCGATGAAAACAGATCGGGTTATCGTTTATGGCTTTGACTTCAATTGGTACGGTACGGTTATCGCTGAATCAGTCGTACCAGGGTTTCCCAAAGCTATGTGGGCGCAAATTCAAGACCCGTGCTTTGCTGAAGATTATGTAGATAAGTATCAGCAGGGTAGGATAAATGCGATCGAAGATATCTATGCTGCTAATTTAAGCGAGTGTTATTTACAACAACTCGAACCATTTGCAGTCAAGGCAAATTTAGTTGCACCCATACTCAAAGACGATCGCTTATTTGGCTTATTAATTGCCCATGAGTGTGCTAAAACCCGTCATTGGCAGCAATGGGAGATCGATTTATTTACCCAGTTAGCCGCTCAAGTCGGATTTGCCCTCGACCATGCTAGGTTGTTACAACGTATCGATGCTGAGGGTTCTCGCAGCCAACTACTCGCCCAGGTAACGCGCCGAATTCGAGCCTCGCTCAACGAAGAGGACATTCTCAAAACTACCGTTGAGGAAGCCCGTAAAGCGATAAAAACAGATCGCGTGCTGGTGTATGGTTTTGACGCTGACTGGTACGGTACGGTCATCGCCGAATCGGTCTTACCAGGATTTCCCAAAGCTATGTGGGCGCAAATTCAAGACCCGTGTTTTGCACATGGTTATGTTGAAAAATATCAGCAGGGAAGGGTAAACGCGATCGATGATATCTATGCTGCGGATTTGAGCGAATGCTATTTGCAACAACTAGAACCGTTTGCCGTCAGAGCGAATTTAGTTGCCCCGATTTTGAAGGACGATCGCTTATTTGGTCTGTTAATCGCTCATGAGTGTGCCAAGCCGCGCCATTGGCAGCAATGGGAGATCGATCTATTTACCCAGTTAGCTACTCAAGTCGGATTTGCCCTCGACCATGCTAGGTTGCTCAACCAAATCGATCGAGCCTATCAAACGGCTACAGCGACATCTCAAGAGGAACGCCAGCAAAAAGAGGGACTTCAGCGTCAGATATCAGAACTGCTGCGAAGTAGCCAAACCTCTGTCAAAACTCTTTCCCAAGAAGCGATCGCTCAAATGGATTCGGTTACACTTGCCTACGATCGCGTCCAGGCTGTGGCTCAAGTCACGGAAAAAATCGTTGCTACCGTTCAACAAACAGAACGGCAGGTTGAGCAAGCCAAGCCAACAGTAGAAACTGGCGATCGGGTTGTCAGTCAAGCTGTAGATACGATTGTTGCTGCCCAATCGGCAATTATAGACGTTACCCAGAAGTTAGATCGCCTCGATCGCGCCACTCAAAAGCTACCGAGGATGATGGAGACGATCGCTCAGGTGATGTATCAACTTCAGTTGCAGACGATGAATATTAAGTTTGCTGTCTCCCGCACTAGCAACGGCAGAGGTGAAGAATTTACTTCTATGTCAGAGAAGATACTCTCTTCACTTCAGCAATTGGAGACAGAATTTAGCCAAATTAAACTTTTGGTTGCCAACATTCAAGCGGAAACAAAAGAAGCCGCGATCGCAATTGACGGTTCGGAAGCAATTTTCAATCCGCAATTAAGGGCAGAAACTCAGCAAAAGCTAGATCGAATTGTTGCCTTCAGCCTACAGATGATTGCCTTTTTTGAACAAGTTTCTCAAGTTGCAGCTAACCAGTCAGAAGTTTCAACTTCAGCCGAGCGAGCTATTGTCGAAGCAGCAAGCATCGCTAGCAAAACTTCAGCCCAAGCAATGGCAATGGCAGAGTCTTTAACAAAACTCGCCGCCGTCACTCAAGAGCGATCGCAATAGGTAATTGGTAGTTGGTAGTTAGTAGTTGGCGAGAGGCAAGAGGTTTATTAATTGTGAATTGTGAATTGGTAATTCTTCCCCTAGCCTCTAGTCTCTCTCAATTGCCCATTTCCGTTCTCAACTGCTGTTCCAAATTTTGCAGATCTACGCCTAAATTTCCCAGCACTATTACCGCCATTCCTTGCCCTTCACGGAGAATTCCTAGTAATAAGTGTTCCGTACCAATATGACGATGTTTGAATTCTCGTGCCTCTGTTAGGGCGAGTTCTAAGCATTGTCTTGCCCTTGGGGTAAAGGGAATTTCTGGCGGCGAACCCGTGCCTCTACCAATTCTTTTTTCTACTTCAGCTCTAGTATTCTCAAAATTGACTCCCATTGCAGTCAGAACTCTTGCAGTCATTCCACTTTGTTCGCCGATTATACCGAGTAATAACTGCTCTGTACCGATATAATGATGTTTTAAACGCTTCGATTCGTACTGAGCCAAAATAATCGCTTGAATTGACTGTTGGGTAAATCTTTCAAATCCTATAGGTAGAGCAATTTTATGAAAGACACTGCCGAAAAAACTTTCTAGCGATCGCAAAAATCCTTCAAACATAAATCCTGCCTGAATAGATTCATTGTGAATTAATTCCGCAGTCTCGTAAGCCTTATTTGTAGATAAAGCCTGTGGGCGAATACTGCAACCGTTGTACAAAAAGGACAATAAATCTTCCATCGTTGCGGCATTGGCTGAATACCAGAGAAACTGTTTATCGCGTCTGGAAGTTACTAAACCCTCATGTCGTAACTTTTCCAAATGGTGCGACAAGGTGGAATTAGGAATATTCAGCACGGCTTGAACTTCCCCTACCGTTTTCCCTTCTGGATAAGCAGCAAACAGCAGCCGCATAATTTCCAACCGAGGTTCCGATCCCAGCGCCGCAAAAATATCTGCGTACTGAGCCGTATCTTTATTTTCCATATTTCTAGTTTAGTCGAAATAAAAAGAATGTCAATAGATTTGACCAAACTACTTAGCCCCCTTTTTAAGGGGGTTGGGGGATCTAAACCTTACCACCACCCATGAGATATAACAGCGCCATCCGCACCGCTACCCCACTCGTCACCTGCTGGGAAATTAGACTGAACTGGGGATCGTCCATCAGATCGGAACTAATTTCTACGCCACGATTGACAGGACCTGGGTGTAAAACTTTAACATCAGGTTTACAAAGTTGTAGGCGATCGCGCGTAATTCCAAATAACTGATGGTACTCTCTAATACTGGGTAAGAGGTGCTGCGCCATGCGTTCCCTTTGCAACCGCAGCGTCATCACAAAATCTGCATCTTGTAATGCGGGTTCGATTTGCCAATGTAAAAATAATTTGCGATTTGGCTGACAGTTTACAGTTGACGGTTGATTATGGTTTCCCCGATCTCCCTCACTCCTCGCTCCTCGCTCCTCACTCCTCGTATCAACGAACTCCCCAAACATCTGCGGTAACAATGTCGGTGGTGCAGCAAGGTGGACTTCTGCCCCGCTAGCGGTTAAGCTCCAGATATTCGATCGCGCTACCCGTGAATGAAGGATATCCCCGACGATCGCAATTTTTTTCCCCTGTAACAGTTCCAAGCGCGGACGATCGGGATCGAGCAGAGTGCAAATTGTAAATAGATCGAGTAAAGCTTGAGAAGGATGTTCGTGCTGTCCGTCCCCAGCATTCAAGACTCCGACGCGGACATTCAAGCGATCCATTTCAGATGCGATCGCTTGAGGAACTCCCGCTTCTCGATGGCGGATCACCATCATATCGGTTCCCATTGCCAAGTAGGTTTTTGCCGTGTCTAATATTGTTTCCCCCTTCGTCAAAGAAGAGGTAGAGGCGGTAAAGTTTAGCGTATCTGCCGATAAACGTTTGGCTGCTAATTCAAAACTGCTGCGGGTACGAGTCGAAGATTCAAAAAATAAATTCGTTACCACCTGTCCTTGTAAGGTTGGGACTTTCTTCGTCCGCCGCGTCAACACCTCTCGAAAACTTGCAGCGGTCTGCAACACCGTGTTGTATTCTTCCGGCGTAAAATCTTCTAGAGACAAAATGTGATGGCGATTCCAGATCATGGGGAGCGATCGAGCGCACGAGCAGGGAAGGACAAGGGGTACAAGGGAGATAAGGGGGACAAGGGAGACAAGGGGGACAAGGGGGACAAGGGGGAACTCGGGGACCCCACGACCGAAGGGAGTGGGGATTAGGGGGCGAAGGGAGACAAGGGGGACAAGGGAGTAATTCCAGCCACTAATTACCAACTACCAATTACCCATTACTCACTTAAGAGATTGTTAATTGCCAAGAGCAATTCGTTTAAGTTTACTGGTTTATGAAAGTAACCGTCAGCCCCTTGTTGTAAAGCACGGCGACGAGTTGCCATATCTGCTTCAAATGAAAGAAACCAAATAGGTATACTAGCTGTAATCGGTTCATCACGCAACTGTCTTAAAATTTCGTATCCATTTTGTTCTGGCAGCTCCAGTTCGCAAATAATTAAGTCTGGCTGTTCTCCTCTGGCTAATTGTAAGCCCGAGCGACTATTATCTGCGGTCAAAACCTGAAAGTTATTCAAGGCGAGAAAGTCAGAAATTAATAGTAGAGAATATGCATCATTATCAATTACTAGAATTTTCCTCACTGCTATCTCGCGATAAACTTCATTTCAGAACAGAATTAGTATTTACCTCAACTAATTTGGAGATTTTGACTGCAATCCCCAGTAGTTCGTAGTAATTACGGACTTGTTTTTACAACTTTGTAACGCTATAACTTTTGTCCTACAGTATCATATTATACCTAAACTTTACTAAACTAACTTTTTTAGTAATGGATAGACAGTCCAAATCTATTAGCAGGTCAGGTGCTATAATGGATTGCTTCAGATTTTCATCCGCTTTAAACTAGTAATAAACTTCACAAAGAGCGTGGGTAAATTCTCTTCTACACGGATGCGATCGATTAGATGATAAACAACGCGGCAATTACGATGAGTTGATGTAGCAGTCCGATTGGTACATTAGAGCGATCGCGCTTTGAGAAAGGTAGCTAAACAGCTTACGATCGAGAATAGAGACGCTTATGGGGAAACACTGCATGGATACGAAAGCTTTTAAACGATCGCTCCAACACTCGGAAAACTACCATCGTAAAGGGTTCGGTCATGAAGCTGAAGTTTCTGGGATGTTGCAGTCGGAATATCAAAGCAATCTGGTGCAGCAAATCCGAGATAACGGCTATACTCTGCAACAAGGTGACGTAACGATCCGCTTAGCAGAGGCATTTGGTTTTTGCTGGGGGGTAGAACGAGCTGTAGCAATGGCATACGAGACGCGCCAACATTTCCCCACGCAGCGGATCTGGATTACCAACGAAATCATCCACAATCCCTCTGTTAACCAGCGATTGCAGGAAATGCAGGTTGGGTTCATTCCAGTTATCGCCGGAGTTAAAGACTTTTCAGTTGTGGAATCGGGAGATGTGGCGATCCTACCCGCTTTTGGGGCTAGCGTGCAGGAAATGCAGCTGCTTCAAGAGAAAAATTGCAAGATTGTCGATACGACTTGCCCTTGGGTTGCTAAAGTCTGGAATACTGTCGAAAAGCACAAGAAAAGCGAGTATACCTCGATTATTCACGGCAAGTACAATCACGAAGAAACAATTGCCACCAGTTCTTTTGCAAATAAGTATTTAGTCGTGCTAAACATGGCACAAGCCGAATACGTGTGCAATTACATCTTGAATGGTGGTAATCGCGACGAATTTATGGCAAAATTCAGCCGTGCTTGTTCGGCAGGATTCAATCCCGATACAGATCTCGAAAAAGTTGGGATTGCCAACCAAACCACCATGCTCAAAAGCGAAACTGAGCAAATCGGTAAACTATTCGAGCGCACGATGATGCGAAAGTACGGTCCCGATACACTCAACCAACACTTTATCAGCTTTAACACCATCTGCGATGCTACCCAAGAAAGGCAAGACGCGATGTTTCAGTTAGTTGAAGAAAAGTTAGACCTGATGGTCGTCATTGGTGGTTTCAACTCTTCTAACACGACTCATTTACAAGAAATTGCGATCGAGCATCAAATTCCCTCGTATCACATCGACAGTGCCAACCGAATCGGTACAGCGAATCAGATCGAGCATCGCTTACTCAGTGGCGAGATTACAGCTACAGAAGATTGGTTGCCCAGTGGCAAAATTACCGTAGGTATTACCTCTGGTGCTTCCACACCCGATAAAGTTGTGGCTGACGTGGTAGAGAAGATTTTTGCGCTCAAAATGTAGAGACGTTACATGTAGAGACGTTACATGTCATGTCTCTACATTTGTTTGATTCGATATACACAACGCCGTCCGCCTGCAATTAAATGTTCGGTACGGGCGATCGCCACGTCTTCACCTAGAGTCGATTGAAAGACTTCTAGTTCTTGGCTGCACAGTCCCGTGCAAGCTGTGGCGGCGGCGCAGATCGGACAGTGATTTTCAATTAAGAGAAATGAGCCGTCTGAGAGAGATTCAACGTCTGCCATGTACCCCTCGTCGGTGCGTAGGTTCGCTAGGGCTTCTAGCCGCTGCTGAATACTGCTAGTGGTATGAATCTGCTCTCGATATGCTTCAATTTGTTGGCGAGTTCTAATTTCTAGCAACCGTTCTAATCCCTCCGATCCAAAAGCTTCTGTGACTGAATTGATTAAACTCAACGTTAACTCGGCATATCCGTGCGGGAAAAAGCGGTCTGCTGCGGGTGTGAGTTGCCACAATTTTGCCGGACGACCCATCGCCCGTTGTTCTTCCTGATAGGTAACTAGTTGCTCTTTTTGTAATGCATATAAATGTTGACGCACTGCCATTGCTGAGATGCCAAAATGAGAGGCAAGCGCCGCCGCATCCATTGCCCCCTCTTGTTTTAGTAGCTTAACAATCGCTCGTCTTGTACGAATGTTTTGATTTTGTGACTCGGTTTTCATGGGGATAAGGGCAGGAGGCAGAAAATAAAAAAAAGTCTTTACAAAGTTGGTTTTGTCTTTTAAACTCTAGTTTATAACGAAAGATCTTTAGAAAGTGAAGGCAAGTACGAATTTCGTATTGCATGATTTACGTGGTTTCAAAAGATTTTGCCAAATAGGATTGCTGGCGATCGCAATTCAGATAGTAGGGGCGCTTTCTCTGTGCGCTCCTACGAACCATATGTATTCCATCTGTTATTCGGAGTCAAAAGGATGAATAGAGAAATTCAACGCATCAATCCAGTCGGGTTATATAACTTTTGATTTTTGCCCCAAACATGGAACACCTCTAGAGAGTGACTTGCCTGTGACAAAGCACACAGTTTCAGGTATTAGCTGCAAAATATATTTATGAAGAACTGCAAACTAAATTTTCAGTTTTTCTGTCTTGTTTGGAAAAACTGTATTTTTAAATACAGTTTTTCAGTTTTAATTATGCGTTAGCTGAAACGACAAAACTATTAACTAATAATCCTTCTAAAACCCAAAATCTAAAATCCAAAACTGGCAATGTTAGGGTTCATTCACAAAATATTCACAGCTTTTTTTTAGAGTCGGAAGTAATTCTGTAACGATCGCAATACATCTTCACACTTAGGTAACACAGGGTCAAGGAAAGTTGAATACGCACCTCCCGAAATCAGCAGCAACCAACCAAACTTGGAGTCAGCGATTTGAAACGGCTTTGCATCCCGCGATCGCCCGTTTTAACGCTAGCATTGGCTTTGACATCGAACTGATTGAATACGACCTGACAGGTTCGATCGCTCATGCTCAAATGCTGGCGCATACAGGTATTATTACCCAAGAGGAAGCGCAACAACTGGTATCGGGTTTAGAACAAATTCGCCAAGAATATCGTAACGGACAGTTTACGCCTGGAATTGAAGCAGAGGACGTGCATTTTGCGGTAGAACGACGCTTGACAGAAATTGTAGGCGATGCGGGGAAAAAACTGCATACAGCGCGATCGCGCAACGATCAAGTCGGTACGGACATTCGCCTTTACCTGCGTCACCGAATTCAAGAAATTCAAGCTCAAATTGAGCAAATGCAAACGGTTTTGCTCGATCTAGCAGAACAGAATATAGAAACGCTGATTCCTGGCTATACTCACTTACAACGCGCTCAGCCTCTAAGTTTAGCTCACCATTTGCTAGCATATTTCGAGATGCTGCAACGGGATAAAGAAAGACTTGGTGATGTCTATAAGCGAGTGAATATTTCTCCTTTGGGTAGCGGTGCGTTAGCTGGAACTACCTTCCCTATCGATCGCCATTACACGGCGAAATTATTAGAATTTGATGGAGTTTATGCTAACAGCTTAGATGGAGTGAGCGATCGCGATTTTGCCATAGAATTCTTAGCAGCAGCAAGCATCATTATGGTGCATTTGTCGCGACTATCTGAAGAAGTAATTTTGTGGGCATCAGAAGAATTTAGTTTTGTCAAACTCAAAGATAGCTGCGCGACTGGTTCTAGTATCATGCCGCAAAAGAAAAACCCTGACGTGCCGGAATTAGTACGGGGTAAAACTGGGAGAGTTTGCGGACATTTACAGGCATTATTGGTACTGATGAAAGGTTTACCTTTAGCTTACAATAAGGATTTACAAGAAGATAAAGAAGCGTTATTTGATGCCGTTCGTACCGTTAGAGCAAGTCTGGAAGCAATGACAATTTTGTTTGCTGAAGGATTGGAGTTTCGGACTCCGCGCCTCGCTCAAGCAGTAGCAGAAGACTTTTCTAATGCTACAGATGTCGCCGATTATTTAGCTACAAAAGGCGTACCATTTCGGGAAGCTTATAACTTGGTAGGTAAGGTCGTTAAAACCTGTATCGCCGCAGGCAAACTTTTAAAGGATTTAACTTTAGCAGAATGGCAAGAATTACATCCAGCATTTGATACTGATATATACCAGGCGATCGCTCCTCATCAAGTCGTTGCTGCCCGTAATAGTTACGGAGGTACGGGATTCGAGCAAGTACGAAAAGCATTGGCAACAGCACGAGAGAAAATGCAGCAGTCGTAGTAGGGGCAGGTTCCCAAACCCGCCCGTACGGGAGTCGGGGAGAAGAGAACTGAGCAAGCAACTACCAACTACCAATTACCCATTACCCATTACCAATAAAAACATCATTTTAGGACTAGTCTATGGATGGCAAGCGTATGAATCGAGATCTACATAATACAAATACTATTGAATCAGTGAATTCCTACGTGGAACCTAGATGGCTAGTAGAAGAAAGAGATGCGTGTGGAGTTGGACTGATTGCCCAGCAGCAAAATATTCCCAGCCACGGTATCGTAAGTGCAGCACTCAAAGCACTGGGATGCTTGGAACACCGAGGTGGATGCAGCGCCGATAACGACTCCGGTGATGGTTCGGGAATTTTAAGCGCTATCCCGTGGGAACTGTTTCATGCTTGGATGAAAGAGCAAAATATTGCCATTCCACCGCAGGAAAACACGGGAATTGGAATGGTATTTTTACCCCAAGAACCACAACAAGCCCAAACTGTTAGAGAAGTCATCGAACAAGTTGCTACTGCTGCTGGACTAACAGTCTTGGGTTGGCGAGTCGTCCCCGTAAAACCAGAAATTTTAGGTATTCAAGCACGGGAAAACCAACCGCAAATCGAGCAAATAATTGTCAGTTCCGAGCTAACAGGCGAAGAACTGGAACGACAACTCTATATTACCCGCCGTCGCATCGGTAAGGCGATCGCGCAACAAACTCAACTTCAATGGTCGGAACACTGTTATATCTGTTCCTTCTCCTGCCGTACCATCGTCTATAAAGGTATGGTACGCGCCGAGGTCTTGGGCGAATTTTACCAAGACTTAACGAACCCTGCTTATCAAAGTGCTTTCTGCGTCTATCATCGCCGCTTCAGCACCAATACCTTACCCAAATGGCCCCTCGCCCAACCGATGCGCTTGTTGGGACATAACGGCGAAATTAATACGCTACTGGGTAATATCAACTGGATGCGGGCGAGACAAGCTGACTTGAACCACCCTGTATGGCAAGGGAATTTGGATGCCTTGAATCCAATCGTACAGCTCGATAATAGCGATTCTGCTACCTTAGACAACGTATTTGAATTGCTGGTGCGTTCCGGTCGCAGCCCCTCGGAAGCCTTGATGTTGATGGTTCCCGAAGCTTACCAAAATCAACCAGAACTAGCACAATATCCTGAAATTGTAGACTTTTACGAATACTTCAGCGGTATCCAAGAAGCTTGGGATGGTCCCGCCTTACTCGTATTCAGCGATGGTAAAACTATAGGAGCTACGCTAGACCGCAACGGCTTGCGTCCGGCGCGATACGTCGTGACTAAAGATGGAATGCTAGTGGTTGCTTCCGAAACTGGAGTGGTAGATCTCAAAGAAAGCGAAATTCTGGAAAAAGGCAGACTTGGACCAGGACAAACCATTGCTCTAGACTTAAACAAAGGTAGCATCCTCAAAAACTGGGAAGTCAAACAGCGTGTTGCCAAAGCACATCCATATGGCGAGTGGCTGAAACAATATCGCGTGGAACTAGGTAAGGGCGCACAGCTGTGCGCCCCTACAGAAACCGCAAACCAGGACAACGGTAACGGTTCTTCCCCTCACTCCTCACTCCTCACTCCTCACCCCTACACCGACAGACAAACTCTCCTGCGTCACCAAATCGCCTTCGGTTTTAGCAGCGAAGACGTAGAAATGACAATTCAGCCGATGGCGGCGGAAGGGAAAGAACCGACATTTTGTATGGGTGATGATATCCCCTTAGCCATCCTTTCAGGCAAGCCGCACCTGCTTTACAACTATTTCAAACAGCGGTTTGCCCAAGTGACTAACCCCGCGATCGATCCGTTGCGGGAAAGCTTGGTAATGTCATTAAAAGTAGAATTGGGCGCTCGTGGTAACTTGCTCGACCCGCAAGCGGAAGATGCCCGACGCTTGCTGTTAAATTCTCCTGTATTACAGCAAGCAGATTTAGAGGCAATTACCCAATCTGGTTTTGAGTGCGCTACGCTTTCGACGCAATACGACATTACAACGGGTCCCGCCGGACTGGCAAAAGCTGTAGAAAAGCTACAAGCTGATGCAGTTGCAGCCGTCAAAACTGGCAAGCAAATTTTAATTCTGAGCGATCGCACGCCCAATCCAATTAGCGCCGAAACTAGCTATATTCCGCCCCTACTAGCCGTAGGAGCAGTACACCACCACCTGATCGGAGCTGGAATGAGGATGAAAGCTTCGCTAGTCGTCGATACGGCACAATGTTGGAGTACCCATCACTTTGCCTGTCTGATTGGCTACGGTGCATCTGCTGTATGTCCTTATCTCACCTTAGCCGCAGTGGAAAGTTGGCATGGCGACCCGAAGACCCAGCAGATGATGGAACGGGGTAAGATGACGAGCTTGACATTACAACAAGCCCTGGCTAACTACCAAAAAGCTGTCGAAGCAGGGATTTTGAAGATTCTTTCCAAGATGGGGATCTCGCTGCTATCGAGCTACCAAGGAGCGCAAATCTTTGAGGCGATCGGCATCGGACACGATCTACTCGCGATTGGATTTTACGGCACGACATCGCGTTTGGGCGGTTTGAGCGTTGAGGAATTGGCAAGCGAAGTGCTATCCTTCCATACTCGCGCCTTCCCAGAAGTGACGGTGAAGAAGCTGGAAAACTTCGGTTTCGTCCAGTACCGTCCAGGGGGCGAATATCACATGAATAGCCCCGAACTGGCAAAAGCATTGCACAAAGCCGTTGCTAGTCCAGAGAATCAGGATCATTACAATATTTACAAAAAACACTTGCAAAACCGTCCGTTAACTGCTTTGCGAGACTTACTCGACTTCCAATCCGATCGCAGTCCCATCTCGATTGAGGAAGTCGAACCAGCTAGCGCTATTGTCAAGCGCTTCTGTACGGGTGGCATGTCTCTAGGCGCATTATCGCGGGAAGCGCACGAAGTATTGGCGATCGCCATGAACCGGATTGGTGGTAAATCTAACTCTGGTGAAGGTGGAGAAGATCCAGTTCGGTTCAAGGTTCTAGAAGATGTGAGCGAAGGGCGTTCCTCGCTGCTACCGCATCTCAAGGGTTTGAAAAATGGCGACACAGCATCCAGCGCGATCAAGCAGGTTGCTTCCGGTCGATTTGGCGTGACACCAGAATACCTGATGAACGCCAAGCAGATCGAAATTAAAATCGCTCAAGGGGCAAAACCAGGGGAAGGCGGACAACTGCCAGGCAAAAAAGTCAGCCCCTACATTGCCATGCTGCGCCGTTCTAAACCAGGAGTCACTTTAATTTCGCCGCCACCCCACCACGATATCTACTCGATTGAAGATTTGGCGCAGCTAATTTTTGACTTGCACCAAATTAATCCCAAAGCTCAAGTTTCGGTGAAATTGGTAGCCGAAATTGGCATTGGGACGATCGCGGCGGGGGTAGCTAAAGCTAACGCCGATATCATTCAAATTTCTGGTCATGATGGCGGTACGGGTGCGTCACCCTTAAGTTCGATCAAACACGCGGGTACGCCGTGGGAATTGGGACTGACGGAGGTGCATCGATCGCTGATGCAAAACAGTCTGCGCGATCGCGTAATTCTGCGCGTTGATGGCGGAATTAAGAGCGGTTGGGATGTGCTAATGGGTGCGTTAATGGGAGCAGAGGAATTCGGCTTCGGTTCGATCGCCATGATTGCCGAAGGTTGTATTATGGCGAGAATCTGCCATACCAACAATTGTCCTGTGGGTGTTGCTTCCCAACGGGAAGACTTGCGCCAGCGTTTCCCAGGGATTCCAGAACACGTTGTCAACTTCTTCTTATTTATCGCGGAAGAAACACGTAGCTTATTGGCACGGTTGGGATATCGTTCTCTCGATGAAATTGTCGGTCGTGCTGACTTGTTAAAAGTGAGAGAAGAAGTGCGTTTAACTAAGACACAAACTTTAAATCTCGACTGCATTACCAAGTTACCCGATACGAAAAGCGATCGCGCTTGGTTGTCGCATGAAAGCGTCCACAGCAACGGACACGTACTGGATGACGAGATTCTTGCCGATCCAGAAATCCAAGCCGCAATTCAAAATCAATCTGCCGTTAGCAAAACCTATAATGTCGTCAACACCGACCGTACCGTAGGCGCAAGAATTGCAGGGGCGATCGCTTCCCTTTATGGCGATGATGGATTTGAAGGACAACTCGACCTTAACTTTACGGGTGCAATCGGACAGAGTTTCGGTGCATTCAACTTATCGGGAATGACTTTGAAACTCGTCGGGGAAGCCAACGACTACGTAGGTAAAGGGATGCATGGTGGCGAAATTGTCATCACGCCTCCTCCAGAAGCTAACTATGCAGCGGCTGATAACGTTATCGTCGGTAACACTTGCTTGTATGGGGCGACGGGTGGAGTACTTTTTGCTAACGGGATTGCAGGCGAGCGTTTTGCAGTCCGTAACTCCAAAGGCGTTGCAGTTATTGAGGGTGCGGGCGATCACTGTTGCGAGTACATGACTGGTGGTACGATTGTCGTCTTGGGCAAAGTTGGCAGAAACGTCGGTGCGGGGATGACGGGTGGATTAGCTTACTTCCTTGACGAAGAGGGGAATTTCTCGGAGTTAGTCAACCACGAAATCGTCAAGCTGCAAAAAGTCAGCTCGCCTGCGGGAGAACGACAGTTACGCCAGCTGATTCAAACGCACGCCGAACGCACAAACTCTGCAAAAGCGCAAGCTATTCTAGCGAATTGGTCGGAATATTTGCCTAAATTCTGGCAAGTCGTACCACCTTCTGAAGTTGATACGCCGGAGGCTGTTGTGGGTAAAGAGTTGAGTTCTGTTAATTAAGGGAGTCGGGAGTCGTAGGGGCGGGTTTAAAAACCCGCCCGTACAAGAGTCGGTGGGAGTTCTGCGTTTGAAGTTGAAGATCTCGATCCCCCCTAGCCCCCCTTGTTAAGAGGGGAACCAATAGCCCCCTTGTGTTTGAAGTTGAAGATCTCGATCCCCCCTAGCCCCCCTTGTTAAGGGGGGAACCAATAGCCCCCTTTTGAAGGGGGTTGGGGGATCTCCCAAGGACTGTGCGTTTTACCCGATGTCTATTGCTGTCCAACCTGACGGGGTAACTCGACGTAAAATGTCGTGCCTTCACCTAGTTGACTTTCAACCGAAATTTTTCCTCCCATCATCTTGACTAGGGAATCTGTAATTGCTAATCCCAGTCCCGTACCTCCATGCTGGCGGGTTAGAGTTTGGTTCCCTTGGCGGAATGGTTGAAAAATCAATTGCAAGTCTTCTGGAGCAATACCAATTCCCGTATCTTCTACCGCGATCGCAATCCGGTCTGAACCTAATTCCCACACCCTAACTTCAACCTTACCCACTTCAGTAAACTTGATGGCATTCGATAGCAAATTGAGTAAGATTTGCCGCAGGCGAACGCTGTCATTAGTAATTATGGAGGATTGAATAGCAAACGATCTCTGTAACTCCAAATGCTTCTGCTCGGCTAAACAGTGCATTTCTTCTGTTGTTGCTATAACTAAATCGACGACATTTAAAGGCTCTAATTTTAGAGTCAGCTTGCCAGCCTCAACTTTAGAAAAGTCGAGAATATCCTCAATTAAAACTAACAAATGCCTTCCACTACTAAGGATACGCGACACCATATTTTCTTGGTTGTGAGGCAAGGCACTTTGAGTCTGACGCAGTAATAACTGAGAAAACCCCACGATCGCATTTAAGGGACTGCGTAGCTCGTGAGACATAATTGCCAAAAAATGCGCTCTCAGCTTTGCGGCTTCTTGTAATTGCAAGTTTTGCAGTTGAATGGTGCGAATCGTTGCTTCCGCCTGTTTGCGGGCAGTGATATCTCGGATCAGCCACCGCCATCCCATAGGAATACCACTTGCATTGTACATGCTTGATACCGTCACGGCAGCATCAAAAGCTACAGCATGGCGCGGACAAATTGTCAACTCCCATTCTTGCATCTGTTGCATTTGAGACATTTTTTGCAACTGAGTGCGAAAAACTTGTCGTTGGTCGTAGGGAACGTAGCTAGTCAGAGGTTTACCGACTAAGAATTGCTGTGGTACGTTGAGTAGCTTTGCAGCAGCGCGGTTAGCTTCGCGAATTTTTCCCGTTGCATCTGTCACAATGTAGCCATCGGGAGCAAACTCGAATAAGTCTAGATAACGCTGGCGCTCGATCTCAATTTGATTCTGAGCGATCGCCAATTCTTGATTTTGGGCTAATATTTCTTCTTCTGCTACGTGCAATTCCTCTAGAGTTATCCGTAGTTCTTCTAGCGATTGTTCTAGCAATTCTGCCCGTTGCTCTGGCGATGCTACTTGAGTGCGCTTGTATAGTTGGGCTGCCTGTTTATATGTGGTTTCTATTTTTTGATTAAATAGCCTCGCGTCCATTTTACACCTCCACCAATCGAGATTGCAGCAGCGGGTTGACCATATATTGTATTGCGATCGACCTTTGAGCTAAACCTATCCCTCTAAGGGTAGAAACAAGGTAGTGATTTGACTTGAGATTAACGGTGGTGTGAAATAAAACAGCGGGCAACAATATACACATGGTTTTTAAAAAATTCTGTCAAAATTGCTGTTTTTTGGTAATTTTAACTAATCGACTGGCTTGAATTGGTGAAATCAGGTATTATTTTTAACGCGAAGGTTTTGATGCAAATGCAATATTTCAGCAATAACATTAATATAAGTTAAGGAATGCATGTACGCTAGCCAACATTATTTTCTTTTCACTTTTATACTGCTATTCACTAAAAAAATAGCTAATAAAGTGATTCTCTCAAACCTACTGAAAGGAAGAGAATAACTCAGTCAAAAGCTTTATTTATAGCCTTTTTCAATTCGATGAAATACAAGATCTGTAGGGGCGCACAGCTGTGCGCCCCTACGAATGTATCGCATCATAACGAGAATCGCTATAAACAGTTATAGCACTACGAAGTTAAATTAGGACGTTATAGTAGGGATAGCAGAGCAATTGGGAATTAGTATGGCAGCCCCCTACAG
>NZ_RSCK01000008.1:0-172972 GCF_003991895.1 Chroococcidiopsis cubana SAG 39.79 | reverse complement strand
TGGGGGTCGCCCCACGGGACAATAGCTCCGCGCCAGGTCGATTTTTCAATCGAAGCCTCTCTAGGAATAGAGGGGCTTTTTTATGACACACATCGCAAAGTCTTGTTTTAGTTAAACTTACATAATAAGGTACAGAAAGGTACAGGGTAAATTTTTTCAAAAGATAGAGTTAATGCAGAGCAAGCAAAATTTGATAGCTCTCAGAAAGGCACAGTTTCAGCAGCGCCTCTTACTTAATCATCAGTTGATTGAAATAGTCAAGCATACAGACAGCCACGCTTTTTTGACAAATCCAGCTGCTCACAATGTTTATCTATACTTGACGAACTACGTCCGAGTTTGTTCTGAAGCTTGGTTTAAAACTAAGTTAACAACTTTGCGCGTACTAGATTGGGGATGCGGTAAAGGTCACATTTCTTTTTTACTACGTGAAATGGGTGCTATGGTAACTAGTTGTGATGTGACTAGTGGTGCAGCATTTGGTCAGGATGCGCCTATTATCGATCGCGCATCCATATCAGTCGTCTCTTTAGAACATCCCTATTTACTTCCCTTCAATGATGCTAGCTTTGATGTCGTCCTGAGTTTTGGTGTTCTCGAACACGTTTCAAACGATCTTGCGTCTTTACATGAAATTCGGCGAGTGCTCAGTCCACAAGGCTTATTCTTCTGTTTCTTCTTGCCCTACTACTTATCTTGGACTCAACGGCTAGCACATTTACGAGGAGACTTTTATCACGATCGCTTGTATAGTAAAAAATTGGTAAAACATCTCCTCACCCAGAGTCAGTTTCAGCTCATCGATCTCTGGCATAGACAAATTCTACCTAAAAATCGTATTTCCTACGTTAACCATCATAGTTTTGAAAGCTTAGATCGGTGGCTAACTGAAAATACTTTTCTCAAATACATTGCTACTAATATTGAGTTTGTAGCTTTCAAAAATTAAACTCAGTTCATATGGAAGATATATATATTTCAACCATGTGTTAACCGTAGACTCAGATTTACTTAACACTCATTGCTAACATACGCTGTAGTGGCTTCAAGGCAGCCGTGACGATCTCTTCTGATAATTTAATTTCTGGACTGCGGTTCTTCATTGCTAAATAAAGCTTTTCTAAAGTATTCAGACGCATATAAGGGCATTCATTACAATTACAATTACTATTTATTGGTGGTGCAGGAATAAAATTCTTATGAGGAGCTTCTTTCCGCATTTGATGAATAATGCCTGGTTCAGTGGCAACAATAAAGGAACTCGCGGTACTCTTTTGACAAAATTTTAACAAAGCTGTTGTAGAACCAACATAATCTGCATGACGCAAGATAGGAGGTTCGCATTCAGGGTGAGCTAAAACTTCCGCTGCTGGATGCTGAATTTTTAATTGAACGAGTTTCTTTTCTGAAAATGTTTCATGAACGATACAGCTACCTTGCCACAGCAACATATTTCGACCAGTTTGTTGCATGACATATCGCCCTAAATTGCGGTCTGGAGCAAAAATAATTGGTCGATTTAGAGGGATTTGGCGTACAATCTGCACCGCATTAGAACTGGTACAAATAATATCGCTCATCGCCTTAATTTCGGCAGTACAGTTAATATAAGAAATGACTAAGTGGTCTGGATGTGCTGCTTTGAAAGCGGCAAACTCTTGAGAAGGACAGCTATCTGCCAAAGAACAACCTGCTGCTAAATCTGGCAAAAGTACGAGTTTATTAGGATTGAGAATTTTGGCTGTTTCTGCCATGAAGTGAACGCCAGCAAAGACAATAACTTCAGCATCAGTCTTCGCAGCTTGTTGAGCCAATCCTAATGAGTCGCCAATATAATCAGCAATGTCTTGAATGTCTGGTTCTTGATAGTAGTGTGCCAAAATTACAGCGTTCAGCTCTTGTTTTAAAGCTTGAATTGCTGCAAACAAGTCTACAGGTATTTCACGGGCTGGATTATTTTGGACGATCGCAGTTGTAAACACAATTCAAATAGATAAAACTTACAATTTCTGGTCTTCTTGCAATTATAGTATTTTTTACCAAAACTGGGTGCTGGTAGAGGCAAAATCTTTCCTAACACCTAACGGTAGTGCCAAAAGCCGTCATGCTTTTCTATGCTGGATAAAGAAGATCGGGAATGAAGCATGACCAGTCAAAGCAAACAGGATGAAACAACCGTCATTGCAGTAGTCGGTGATATTCACGACCAATGGGAAGCAGCAGATGGCATAATATTGCAAAAACTAGGCATCGACCTTGCTTTATTTGTAGGTGACTACGGCAATGAATCAGTAGATGTAGTCAAAGCGATCGCCGATCTCGACATTCCTAAAGCAGCAGTGTTTGGCAACCACGACGCTTGGTATACCGCTACTGCGTGGGGTCGCCAGAAGTGTCCTTACGATCGAAAAAAAGAAGACTGGGTGCAAGAACAAATAGACTTATTAGGAGAAGCCCATGTTGGTTATGGCAAACTAGACTTTCCTAAACTAAACTTAACTGTTGTTGGTAGCCGTCCGTTTACTTGGGGTGGTTCGAGCTGGAAAAACGAAGACTTCTATCAAGAAAGATTTGGCGTAGCAAGCTTTGAGGAGTCTACCGCACGCATTATAGCAGCAGCTCGTAGCGCCACCTACGATACCGTCATTTTTCTCGGACATAACGGACCATCAGGATTAGGAGATTGCCCTGAAGACCCTTGTGGCAAGGACTGGCAACCCTTGGGGGGTGACTTTGGCGATCCAGATTTGACAGAGGCGATCGCGCAAACTCGTGCCGCAGGAAAACAGATTCCTTTGGTCACATTTGGTCATATGCACCATAAACTACGCCACACCCAAAAGTACTTGCGTAAGCCAGTTCATGTTGCCCGCGAAACAGTTTACCTCAATGCTGCTAGCGTACCTAGAATCGTTGAAAATGGCAGCGATCGCCAGCGCAATTTTTCCTTAGTCTATCTCCAATCTGGGATAGTATCTCAAGTGTCTCTCGTTTGGGTAGATCGAGATGATCAAATAGCATCAGAGCAAATCCTTTATCAGCAACAAAGTCAGCTCGTGCAGCCTGCATAGAAAATAGAATGTGCTATCATTTATTAGCTTTTAGATCTAGCTAACAGCTAGTAGCTAAATTGGAGAGGTGGCAGAGTGGTCGATTGCGTTCGACTTGAAATCGAATGTTCCGAAAGGAACCGTGAGTTCGAATCTCACCCTCTCCGTTAATCATTTTCACGTTCTGCCAGTTCTAACCAACGTTCGGTTGCCGTGTCGATTGCTTGCACTAATTGAGCTAACCGCTCGGATAACTGCTGCATTTCGGTAAAATCGCTAGGAGGGTTGTTGTAGAAAATCTTTTCTAGCTCTTCCTTTTGCGTTTCCATCTCGGGAATTTGAGTTTCTAGCGTTTCATATTCCCGTTTTTCTTTGAAAGATAGCTTGCGCGATTTGGCTGCGGGAATCGTAGGGGCGCACAGCTGCGCGCCCGTACCGGAGTCGGGAGTCGGGAGTGAATTTCGACTTTCAGCTTTTGGCTTTTGACTCTCAACTTTTGACTTTTCTTCCTCTTCAGCTTGCTTGTATTCCAAATACACTGAGTAGTTGCCTGGATATTGACGCAGATTGCCACCAGATTCGATCGCAAAAATAGTCTCCACCGCGCGATCGAGAAAATAGCGATCGTGGGAAACAACGATCGCGCAACCGTTAAAGTCTTCTAGATACTCTTCTAATACCGCTAGCGTTTGTACATCTAAATCGTTTGTCGGTTCGTCTAAAATCAACACGTTAGGCGCACTCATCAGCACGCGCAACAAAAACAACCGCCGCTTTTCTCCGCCAGACAGCATGTGGATGGGTGCATATTGCTGGTTGGGGGGAAACAGAAACCGTTCCAACATTTGGGAAGCCGTAATGATGCTTCCATCGGCTGTTTTAACCAACTCTGCTACATCTTTGAGATATTCGATAACTCGCTGATTTTCATTCAGCGTCAAATCTTCAGAATGTTGGTCGAAATAACCAATATGAATTGTGGAACCAATTTCCACCGTACCGGAATCGGGCTGCACTCGTCCGGTAATAATATCCATCAGCGTTGATTTTCCCGCGCCGTTACTGCCAATAATGCCAATGCGGTCTTCGGGATTGAATGTATATGTAAAGTCTTTAATGAGAAGGCGATCGCCGTAAGACTTGCTAATATTTGCTAACTCAATTACCTTTTTCCCAATCCGCCGCCCTGGAGTAGAAATTTCTACCTTACCCTGCACTTGCTTAAATTCCCGCGCCTGCATCTCGTAGATGCGATCGATTCTGGCTTTTTGCTTAGTGCTACGGGCTTTTGGACCTCGTTTCAACCATTCCAACTCTCGCCTTAATACTCCGGCGTGTTTGTGCTGACTGCTGACAGCTGATTCTTCTGCTTCTGCCTTTTTTTCCAGATAATAAGCATAGTTACCGGAATAAGTATAAAGGTCGCCGCGATCGATCTCGATAATGCGATTTGTGACCCGATCCAAAAAGTAGCGATCGTGAGTGATGAGTAACAGCGCACCGCGAAACCGAGTTAGATAACTCTGCAACCACTCAACAGATAGTGCATCTAAATGGTTTGTCGGTTCGTCCATCAACAACACATCTGGTTCCGACAGTAAAGCTGCTGCTAGCGCGATTCGCTTGCGGTAGCCCCCAGAAAGATTGCTAATTTTGGCATCAAAGTCTTCAATTCCTAACTTGCTAAGAATGACTTTAGCATTAGTTTCTACTTCCCATGCTGCCAATGCTTCAATCTGCTGGGAAACCTTCGACAAATGCGCCATGAGTTTATCGAGATCGCCCTGTCCGTGCGCGAGTTTATCGGAAATTTCTTCGTATTCCCGCACTAGCGCCATCTGTTCGCCACCATCGGCAAACACTTGTTCTAAGACAGTATGATTCTCATCTAAATTTGGCTGTTGGGGTAGGTAGACAATTTTAGCTCCTGAATTTACCCAAATTTCACCGCTATCTATTGGTTCCAGTCCGGCGATCGCCTTAAGTAATGTTGATTTACCAGAACCGTTTACCCCAATTAGCCCGACTTTATCGCCTTCATCCAGGCTAAAGCTAGCATCTTTCAAAATTTCCTTGATGCCAAAGTCTTTGTTAACCGATCGCAGCGTGAAAATAGTCATGGGTTATAGGTAAGCTACCAATTACCTAGTCTAACGTTGATGCGTAGGGGCGGGTTTTGACTAAATATTTATGGGCTTTGGCTGTCAATCTATTTGGGCGCACCCGCCCGTACAAAAGTCAAAACAATTATTTTCAGTGAGTCGAGACAAACCAATCGATTAATTTACGAGCAATACTCAACTTTGGGGGAATTTGAGGTAAATTATGCTTGTTAAACCAACCAGCATCCACTAGTTCTTCTGGTTCGATCTCAATTTCACCGCTAGCATAGGTGGCTGTAAACCCAATCATCAGAGAATTGGGAAAGGGCCAAGGTTGGGAACCAAAATAGCGAATGTCTTTCACTTCAATCCCGACTTCTTCGCGCACTTCTCGCACTACCGTTTCTTCTAGCGATTCGCCTGGTTCGACAAATCCAGCTAATATACTGTACATCTTGGGTGGAAATCTGTGAGCGCGAGCTAATAATAATTCCTCACCGCGAGAGATGAGGACGATAACCGCAGGTGAGAGGCGGGGATAATTAACCAAACCACAGTTAGGACAACGTTTTGCCCGTTCGTGTGGTAATTGGGTAGTAGGAGTAGCACAGTAACCGCAGTACTGATGGGTACGATTCCATTCGACGATTTGAATGGCGCGACCGCTCAGAACAAATAGATCTTCGTCCAGCGTACCGTATAATTCTCGCAGCCCTTGTAATGCCATGCCCGTAGGTGTAGACATATCTTTGGAGAGTTCGGCACAGTAGCAGGGGCGATCGCCTAATGTACCGAGAAATTGCGTCCGTATAGGAATTAAGCCAATCTCTTCTAGACTAGTGAGTTGGGGGATTTGATTCGCTGTTCCTTCTTGATGTACTAGTAGTTTTTTACCTACAAAGGCAAACCACCAAGCGGGTACGGATTGTTCTACGGGTGGAGTAATGCCAGGAGTAAAGATATGATGCATTGTTAAGCTTTGGGGTCAAAGATTCGATTTTAGGTCACGCATCAGCCGTAGGCGTTAGCGATAGCGAAGGCGAAGCCGTTAGCGTAGCGTTAGGTGCAGAGGCGCAAAGAAGAGCGCAAAAGTTAGCATTGTAGGAGCTGAATTTAATGTGAGGAGATGGTGCAACGCAAACCTACCACGGCAGAAATTCAAGCGGCATACGGGCGCACGGTTCCAGATATTATTGCTCCAAATTTAAATGTTTTGTTTTGCGGGATTAATCCTAGTCTCTATAGTGCTGCTGTCGGACATCACTTTGCTCGCCCAGGAAATCGCTTTTGGCGATCGCTTCACGCTGCGGGTTACACAGAACGGATACTGTCACCGTTTGAAGACCGGGATCTGTTACAGTTTGGTTATGGTTTGACAAATATCGTCGATCGCGCCACGGCTAGGGCAGATGAGTTAAAAGCTGAAGAATTGATCTTCGGTCAACAACACTTAGCAGTCAAGATCGAACAATATCAACCGCGATTTTTAGCTATTTTGGGTATCAGCGCCTATCGGACAGCATTTTATCAACCCAAAGCTATCATGGGAAGACAAGCTGAGTTATCGTCCGGCACAACGATTTGGGTATTACCTAACCCCAGTGGGTTAAACGCTCATTATCAAATAGCAGATCTTACGCGGGTGTATCGAGAATTGCTGCTGGCGGTGAAGGATTGAGCGCGTCTTGAGTGAGTACCTCGATCGCTGTCTTTAACCAATCAATATAAGTCTGTTCTTTGCGGATTGCTAGTTCTAATACCAGTCGTTGCATCAACTGTTCGCGGTTGTGTATAGGATTGCTCAACGTTGGTAGTTCTATTTGTTCGCATTCAGCCAACTTGTCACGTCGTGCTGCTAGCTGTCGTTCTAATAAGTGAATCGTAGCTTCATTTGACAGATGTGCGGCGAAAAATAATTGAATTGGTAGTGGATCTCTTACTGTTGGTATGGGTTGAGGGCTTTGTAGCCACTGAGTTAATTCGGCTTTTCCTGCTTCAGTGACGCTGTAAACTTTACGGTTGGGGCGATCGCACTGAATTTCAACCTTATAGGTAATCCATCCTTGCTCGACTAGTTTATCAAGGGTTCGATAAATTTGTGCCTGATCCGCAGACCATAAGTAAGTCATGCAGCGATCGAAGCAGCTCGTTTTCAAGTCATACCCTGTCCTTTTTGCTTGTAGGAGGAAGCCCAATATTGCGTGTGCTAATGACATACGGTTTTCTGTATATAAGGTAGTAAATTCCCCATCTTTTACTACCGATCTAATCTTATGTTACTATACGATAAGTCATATATAAGAGGCATCAATTATGATGCTGATAACGACTTACCACGACAAAGAGCGCTGACACAAAGACGCAAGGCTCGGACGCAGAACGTTGAGGAGACGGGTAGATGGAACTGTGTTAACGATAAAGTGCTAACAATAAAAGAGTCGCGATCGCCTGCCCATCAAATCTAAGTTGCGATTCGTACGTATATTGTCAAAAGCCGTTAACTGTTAAACTCCATCTGTAATAAATACCGCAGCAGCAAAAATTTCAACGATTAAAGACTATTGTAACGGGAGGATGGATTCCATTGACTTCTCACAAATTGCTACAACGAATACATCGACATCAATATCTGCGCGATCTGCGTAATAAATTGCTCTATTTACACCGTATATTGTTAGATACCGAACGCATTGCTTACGAACAAGTTAGCGGGCGAGTATCGAGTGGAGAACTGTTGCAATTAGCGATCGATCGCGAACAATTTGCTTGGCTACATCGCATCTCTGAATTAATCGTGCAAATTGATGAAATGTTGCAAGCAGATGAGCCAGTTACGCCAGGTATTATCAAAGAGTTGACTGCTTACACTCGCACGCTATTAACACCATCTGAAACAGGCGATGAATTTGCTAGAAGATACTACAAAGCCTTTCAGCAAGAACCGGCTGTTGTGTTAGCACATGCAGAAGTAACGCAGTTGCTAAATAGTCATTAGTCATTGGTCATTTGAAGATTTTGAGGGGCTGGCATCTTGCCAGTCCTTTAATTTAGTCTCAAATAAAAGTAGTTAATAGTGATACCAATTCTATTTATGCTTGCACTAAATCGGTCGCTCATAGCCCCCCTTGTTAAGGGGGGTTGGGGGGATCTTCCGTGGCGCAGTCAGATCAAAATGGTATGAATAGAAATAGTAGTTTATCTAGGTTAACTCTGCTTGATATTGAGAAAAAAGACTAGCAGAAAATAAGAGTCTAAAGCCTTCATCATGATGAGGAATATCTTTAACCAAGATCTTGAGCATTTCAAATACACTGCTCACAAAAGGTTTCTTGACTTTTGACTTTTAACTTGTGTCATAAAAGGCGATCGCACGCTAAAATGTGAAACTGTGTAAAATTTTGCTTTTCTGGTTGCTAGAAGAATTTTAGCTAACACTCATGGAATTCTCAGCTAGAGAGCATAGTATCAACTGTAACGCAAGTATAAATACCTGAGTATGTGCCGTTTACTTGGCTACCTCGGTGAAACCGTATCGCTAGAAAAACTGCTGTACAAACCAGAACACTCGTTGATCGTCCAAAGCTATCAACCCCGCGAGATGAATTCTGGATTGCTCAATGCAGACGGCTTTGGAGTTGGTTGGTATCACGCCCAACGCGATACTAATCCGTTTGCCTATAAAAGCGTCCTACCCATTTGGAACGATCTCAATCTGCCCAGTTTGAGTCGTTATGTCGAGTCTGGCTGCGTGCTTGCCTACGTCCGCAGTGCTACGCTGGGACAAGCAGTCGATTTAAGTAACTGCCAACCGTTTGACAATCAAAAGCTTTTGTGCATTCACAACGGGCGGGTAGAAAACTTTCGTCAAACCATCTATCGTCCGATCCGCGATCGCCTCAGCGATTTTGCTTACCAGGCAATTAAAGGTAGTACTGACTCAGAACACATATTTGCGCTATTACTAGATGAAGTCCAAGCCAATCCATCTATGAGTTTAGAGCAAGCATTATCAGCTACCATAAACAATCTCGATCTATTGGCTAAGTCCCATCAAACTAGAGCTTCCGCCAACTTGCTGATAAGCGACGGCAAGCGTCTAATTGCTGCTCGTTTTGCCAGCGATCGCAACTCTCCCTCTCTCTACTGGCTGCGAGACGATCCAGCATTTCCAGCCGCAGTCATCATTGCTTCCGAACCTTTATTTAAAGGTGACTGGCACTCTATGCCAGAACATAGCATCGTCAGTGTAGGAGAAGACCTTGAAATCCAGTTCCATCAAATTTAGAGCAAGCGATCGCCCCCAGCAACGTCACCAACTAAAAGAATGGTACGAGCAGTGTCGTCAAGGAACTTTAGCTATATTCGAGCAAGTAGACGAGGAAACTTTCCGCGCTCAAGTACACCCCGACTTTAGCCCTGTGGGATGGCATTTCGGTCATATTGCCTACACAGAATCCCTGTGGTTGCGAGAGCGCAGTGCGGGACTAGCACCGTTATTTTCCGAACACCGCCGCCTATTTATGGCTGACGGTTTACCAAAATGCGATCGCGTTAAGTTGCCAGGTAAAGCCGTTATTCGTCACTATCTAGATACAGTCAGAAAAGAAATTTTCCAAATCCTAGAAACAATAGACTTAGATCGACACGAACGCCTCTGGCGCTGGATGCTACAACACGAAAGCCAGCACTGCGAGACGATCGCGTTTTTATTGCAATTATCAGGGAGCAGGGACGAGCTGGGAGCAGGGAGCAGGGAAAAGAGAGTTGGGGGAGTTGGGGAGGCTGGGGAAGAAAATACCCATTACCCATTACCAACTACCAACTACCAAAATCAAATGATAAAAATCCCTGCTGGATATTTCGAGCAGGGGAGTAATACCACTGACGCTTTAGATAACGAGCGTCCAGCACATCAAGTTTATTTAGATACCTACTGGATCGATCGCTATCCCGTGACTTGCGCTGAATATCGCCTGTTTATGAAGGCGGGAGGCTATCAAAATCCGGTGTGGTGGTCAGAAAATGGTTGGCAATGGTTGCAACAAGAACAAATCGCTCGACCCCTTTACTGGTTAGAAGATCCGCAATACGATAATCATCCCGTTTGTGGTGTCAGTTGGTACGAAGCCGAAGCTTATGCCAAATTTGCCGATAAACGCTTGCCCACAGAAGCCGAATGGGAAAAAGCTGCTAGCTGGGATGCATTAAATAGTCATCATCGTACCTATCCTTGGGGAGAAATAGAGCCAAACCTAGATCGGTGTAATCATAACTACGCGATCGCCCAAACAACACCAGTCAACGCTCATCCCAACGGACGCAGCGCCTATGGTTGTGAAGATATGTTGGGCAATGTTTGGGAATGGACTGCTTGTGTATTTGATGGCTACGCAGGTTTTGCCAGTTATCCGTACACTGGTTATTCCCAAGTTTATTTTGACGGACAGCATCAAGTTCTCAAAGGTGGCAGTTGGGCAACTCGTCCTTGGGCGCTAAGAGCGAGTTTTCGCAATTGGTATCATCCAGGCGTGCGGCAAATCTTGGCAGGGTTTCGGTGTGCGAAGAAATGAGTGGCTGGTGGCTAGTGACTAGCAACTAAACTCTTTTCTAGCCACCAGCCACTAGCTACTAGTCACTAATAACTGACAATTTTATGGGAAAATGCGTAAGGAATTGGTAGTAGCTGAGTTGATCTAACTCCAGCATGATTTTTTGCTAATTGGCTTTGTGTTTTACTTCTGAAGGTCGCAGACTATTGCAAATCGGCGATCGCGATTGGTATGTTTAAATTTGACGGAGGTTGAGCGTGTCCATATTTGAAACTGCAAGCAATATCTATCCCCGTTCCATCGAGCAACGCTTGCAGATAGAGAATCTCATCGCTCCCGCAGCGATCGCGACTAGCCGACTCACAGAAGGAAAAGACGCGATCGCGGGATTGACTCAAACGCCTAAAACCCTCCCACCGCGATACTTCTACGATGACCGAGGTTCGCAGTTATTCGAGCAAATTTGCGAATTACCAGAGTACTATCTGACGCGCACCGAAACAGCTATCCTGCAAAAATATGCAACTGAAATTGCGCGGCTAACAGGTGCGTGCGAACTCGTCGAATTGGGTAGCGGTAGCTCGACTAAAACGCGCATTCTCTTGGATGCTTATCACAAACTGGGATACCCACTACACTACATTCCAGTGGATGTCAGCGCGGGAATACTAGAGAGCAGTGCCAGACAACTTTTAGCCGACTATACCACGCTCAAAGTTCGCGCTTTAGCCAGTACCTACGAACTTGCACTAGAACGACTCGCGCCAACTCTTTTACCCAGTCGCACGATCTGTTTTATTGGTAGTACTTTAGGCAATTTGACCCCTTCAGAATCTGATGAGTTTTTCGCCCGGATTTTTGCAGCACTTGAAGTAGGAGAGTATTTCTTATTGGGTGTAGATTTGCAAAAGCCAAAATCAGTTTTGGAGGCAGCTTACAACGATCGCCAAGGAGTCACGGCAGCATTTAACCTCAATATGCTGCAACACTTAAACTGGCGCTATGACAGCAATTTTGACCTGCAAAACTTCGAGCATTGGGCTTTCTATAACGAAACCGAGCATCAAATTGAAATGCATTTGCGAAGCTTGCGATCGCAAACTGTACAGATGCGATCGCTCAATTTAACCGTTGAATTTGCCGATCGAGAAACAATCAGAACTGAAATTTCTCGTAAGTTCAACCTCAAAACCCTACAGCAACAACTACAAATACAAGGATTAATCCCCATCCAAACTTGGACGGATACCAAAAATTGGTTCGGTTTGTTGCTATGTCAAAAGAAGTGAGTAGTAAATAGTGAGTGGCTAGCGACTAGTGGCTAGTGACTAGATAAGAGTCGAGCCACTAGCCACCAGTCACTACTCACTGATAACTGACCATCAAACACTTGCTTCCAATTTCATTAAAATTTGTGGTTTGATCTTCTCGTATTCCTGCTTCAGCAAACTTTTACTCAACTGCACATCACCATGAATATTTGAAGATTGACTGAGGAGATACCATTGTTGCAACAGTATTCCTTGACTAGAGGCAACATGAATTAATAAGCAAGAGCTAGCATATTGTGGAGTTTCGCGCGCAAATAGAAGGACGCGATAGTATCCCTTGATGCCGATTGATTGAATTAAGTCTCGATTTTGACTATTTTTTAAATCGAGATAGTAAGTCAACCATTTTGTCCCATAAGCACGGTGATGGAGAGCAGTAATCCATAGCATCATGGGAGAAGGCGAGGTGATAAATAAGAAGTGGTTGTAGGTTCTATTAACCAAACGTTTATTCACTTCTATTTGGGATAACATCACCCACAAAGCAGGACTCTCTTCATCGTTAATTTGGATTGATTGAGGAAAAACAATATCTGCGATCGGTTTATTTTGCGGCCAACGAGTTAGCCGACAAATAGCATCTGTGGTGAGTTGACCTTTCTGTGGTGCAACAATCGTATTCGCTGGCTCATTACTGCTACTTGGCGTTTGTGGTGTTATGGGTTGAGTCGTTAAAGGTAAAGACCGATCGCGCGGCTATTCGAGCAGGGTAAAAACCTTGATAATTTCACTGACGTTTTGCGGGCGATCGCTAGGTGCTTTCGCCAAGCAGCTCATGACCAAATCTTTCAACTGTGGCGGAATGGGAAACTTTGGTTCCGATGTCTCAAAAGAACGGGGTGGTTGATAGTGGTGGGCTTTAAACCAACCTCCAAATGAGTCCGTGTTGGCTTGAATCGGGATATTACCCGTCAGCATCTCAAATAGCATGACTCCCAAACTATAAATATCAGAACGATTAGTAAGTTCGCTACCCTCCATTTGTTCTGGAGAAGAATAAGCAAACGTCCCCATGTAGTATCGAGTCTGACTGCTATCTGCTTGGAGTAACTTAGCAATACCAAAGTCTAATAGTTTCGCTAATTCTCCCAAACTATTATCTTGAATTAATAAAACGTTACTTGGTTTAATATCCCGATGGATAATTGGATAAGTTTTTCCATCAACTGGAATTCCTTGGTGAGCGCATTCTAAACCAAGACTAATTTGCCGTCCGATACTCAAAAACCTCGGTAGTGATAGAGCATAATTGCGAATTACATCGCTCAAGTTTTTCCCTTTTAAGTATTCCATCACGTAGAACGGTGTACCATTCTCCTCTACAACACCGTAATCCATGACGCGGACGATATGAATGCTTTTTTGACCCAAGATAGCGCAGGTTTTCGCTTCTTGTTCAAAACGTTCTTGCACGCGAAGTTTTTTATTATGAATCGATATACTTAGTAATTTGACAGCAACGGGAACTCCTCCTAACAATTTATCGTGGGCAAGATAGACTTGACCCATTGCCCCTGCTCCAAGCACCTGTTGAAGTTGATAGCGGTTAGCAAGTATGCGGTTGAGATTGGGATCTCGCATGAATTAAAGTTCCGCCACAGCAAAAATTTGTGGTCTCTAGTTGTCATTAGTATTCTGCCCAAAATCAGTTATCAGTTATCAGTGACTAGTGGCTAGTGGCTAGTGGCTAGAGAGAAAAGTCCAGCCACTAGCTACCAGCCACTAACCACTCACACAAGCTCACCCAACAACACTGCTTGCTTTGCCCCAGTCACTTGAGGTAAGTTGCCAGGTATGCCTTGTTGTCGCCAGTAGGCTAGAACGGCAAATGCGATCGCCTCTTTAAAATCGGCGCTTAATCCTGCTTCATCTGTTGTTAAAACTGGTATGTCTAGATGAATTTGCAGTCGTTGTTTTAAATATAAATTTCGACTACCACCGCCACATAAAAAGACTCGCTCTGGCATTTGCGGTAAAAATGTCCGGTAACTATGCACGATTGACGCAACCGTGAATTCTGTCAAAGTTGCTAGCAAGTCAGATGCACTCAATTGGTAACTTCGAGCATCAACCAAACATTGTTGTAAGTATTCCCAGCCAAATAACTCTCGTCCTGTCGATTTGGGTGGTGGGAGGTGAAAGAAATCTTGATTGAGCCATTGCTCTACAAGAGGATGACAAGGAGTACCGCTAGCTGCCCAATTGCCATCGCGATCGTAAGTTTGTGCGCCATCAGTTAAGTGCTGGACTGCGAGATCTAATAAAGTATTGGCTGGTCCCGTATCCCAACCTCTGACTTTCTCCTCCCAGTTGACATGACTGCGGGGAGGAAGATAGGCTAAATTTCCAATTCCACCGAGATTTTGGACGCATCGCGCCTCATGAAGGTGACTGAGCAGGTAAGCGTCAACTTTCGGCACTAAAGGTGCTCCATGACCTCCTACAGCAATATCTGCTGCTCGAAAATTACTGACTGTTGGAGTATTTGTGAGTTGAGCAATAACAGCCCCGCGTCCTAGTTGAAGGCTGTAGCCGAGAGTAGTAGAGGCGTTGCCCGCAACGTCTCTACTAGTTAAAACGGGTGGTCTGTGAAAAACAGTCTGTCCGTGGGAACCAATTAATTCGGCGGGAGGATGTCCGGCTTGGATGTTTTGAGCAGCTTGAGCAAAACACAGCGCGATCGCATCATCTAAAGCTGCTAATTGAGGTATGGAGATGGCTTCACCTTTACAAGCTGCTAAAATTTGCGATCGCAAATCGGTAGGATAAGGATAAGTGTTTGCCGCTAACAGTTCTACCTGAATATCTTCAGTTCTGCCTGTAATATTTATCAAAGCGGCATCTATGCCATCAACAGACGTACCGCTAATTAAACCAACTACTAAGGTCATTAGTTATCAGTGAAGAAAGGGAGCAGGGAGCAGAGTAATTCTGAGCAACCACCAACCACCAACTACCAACTACTCATTACCCATTACTAGTGCAACTCATCCGAAAGCTATTACCGTATTTATTCACAATTATTTTTATTTTGTTTTTAACAGGATGTCAGCCGCGCTATGGTGCTGCGGCATATTCAGTTAAGCGCGTCAGTGACGGCGATACTATCAGGGTGGTAAACGCTAAGGGCGATGAGTTTACCGTTCGTTTTGCTTGCGTGGATGCACCAGAGATCCCCCATTCCGCAAAAGAAAGAGCGAGCCAAAGCCGTGTAGATGTCGATCAATTTAAATGGGGACTTCAGGCACAGCAGCGGTTACAAAAATTAATTCATCAAGGAGGCGATCGCGTTAATTTAACAATTACAGATAGCGATCGCTACGGGCGAAAAGTGAGCGAAGTGCGTTTGAGTGACGGTACTCTCGTCCAAGAAGTTTTGGCGCGGGAAGGATTGGTATTAGTCTACACACCTTACTTAAAAAACTGTCCCAGTGCCGCAGTGGTAGAACGAGCCGCAACCCAAGCACAAGCACAGCACCGAGGCGTATGGAGCGATGCTCAATTCGTCGCCCCTTGGAAGTATCGCAGCGCCAAAAAGTAAATAACCCCTTGCGCAAATACTTTAAAAAATTACTTTGCGTCTTTGCTACGGACACTTTCACGCGACATGCTTCAATGGGGGGCAACGAAGTCCGCGATAGCGCCACCCCCGCACGGAAGTGTCCTCGTCTTTGCGTGACACTATCATTAACTTCCAATGGCAATTTCACAAACTTCCTAACTCAGCTTAGCCGATCGCTGCTTTTGCCGAGCCACGGGATTAAGCCACTTTTCTAACCAAGAAAATCCTTGAGAAGACAGCAGAGTTAAACACAAATAGACGATCGCTACAGCTGCATAAATCTCAAAAGCGCGATAGTTGGTGGCAACAATCAACTGTCCTTTGCGGAACAACTCTTCAAATCCAATGACCGCTACCAAACTCGTATCTTTAAGTAAAGTAATAAACTCATTTCCCAAAGGTGGTAACATGCGGCGGAAAGCTTGAGGAAAGATGACATAGCGCATAGTTTGAACTGAATCTAAACCCAAAGATTCAGCAGCTTCCGATTGTCCTAACTCAATTGATTGAATCCCCGCACGAACAATTTCAGCAATATATGCCGCGCTATTTAAACTCAAAGCTAACACTGCCGCAGCTAAACGATCCAGAGAAAAATCAAACCCGATTTGTTGAGCGATCGCGGGTAAGCCAAAATAAATCATAAAGATTTGGACTAACAATGGCGTACCTCGAAAAAAATCGACATATGCCCTCGTCACCCAGCGCAAAGGTACGATATGAGAAAGTCGCGCAATTCCGACTAACGAACCACCAATTAATCCCAAAAGGACAGAAAAGGCTGTTAATTGGAGCGTGACTAAAGCACCAGCTAGTAGAGTAGGAATTGCCTGAAAAATAATCTCGAATGCATTAGTCATAATTGCGAGATCCGAGTTTTTTAGTTGGCAAATGGCGATTTCTCTGGCAATTTAGGCGGTTCGGCATTAAACCATTTTTTATAAATTTGAGCATATGTATTATCACCCAAAATTGTCTCTATTCCCTGATTAATTAAAGCTAAGTTAGGAGAATTTTTAGCCGTAGCAATACCGTAAAACTCTTCTGTCAGCAATTGACCGACAACTTTAATCCCTGAAAGGTTAGCATTTTTAATTGCATATAAAGTGACGGGTGCATCGTTAATAACTGCATCCACATTACCATTTTTCAATTCTTGTAAAGCTAAAGGTGCAGAATCAAAACTACTGATTTTCGCCCCTGCAACTTTCTTGGCTTCTTCCGCCCCAGTTGTACCAATTTGAACGGCAATTCTTTTATTTTCGAGACTTACAAAATTCGTAATATCTTGGTTGTCGCTCCGAACCGCGATCGCCAACCCTGCCTTAAAATAGGGACGAGAGAAATCAACTGTTTGCGATCGCTCTTTAGTAATCGTCATGCTACTAATAGCTGCGTCGATCGTTTTTCCCTGTAAAGCGGGAATCAAACCATCAAAGGGTAAACTTTGAAAATTGACTGTAAATCCAGCCGACTTAGCGATCGCATTCATCAGATCGATACTAAACCCCTGCAACTCACCATTTGTACCTTTAAACTCAAATGGCGCAAATGCGGGTTCGGTTCCCACAGTTAATGTTTTCGTACCGCCTGTATCCCCCGTCCCACCAGTACCAGAATTATTACTACCACAGCCAATCGCTAGCAGCAAGCAGCATAAGCTGATAACTAAATACCGACGCAACCACCGGATCGTACTTGTAGCCATTATTTCTTTTCCTTATGCATTTTCTATACTTGCAGTAATGAGTTAAATTTCAGTGAGTTAAACTTCCTTTTATCCCCTTCTACACGAGAGTATTGTGCCATAGAATACAATCAAGTGGAGTGTAATCAACATACCCTGTAACCAACTCAAACCACTTCCAACGTAGGTATGAATAGTACTACCCCCGCGATCGCATTTGAAGGTGTAGAGAAAAACTTCGGTTCCCTCAAAGTCCTCAAAGGAATTAGCGGTGAAATTTATCGCGGTGAAGTCGTCGCTGTTATTGGTTCCTCTGGTTGTGGCAAAAGTACCCTGCTACGCTGCTTCAATCGCCTAGAAGCCATTAATGGCGGACGTTTAGTCGTCAACGATATTGATATATCGCGTCCCAATCTCAACCGCAACGTGCTGCGTCAACTGCGATCGCAAGTCGGGATGGTATTTCAACAATTTAATTTGTTTCCTCACCTGAATGTATTAGATAACTTAACTTTGGCACAACAAAAGGTGTTAGGAAAATCTAAAAAAGAAAGCGCCCAACTTGCCGCACAATATTTAGAAAAAGTTGGCTTATCTGAAAAAGCTAACGTTTATCCCGAACAGCTTTCTGGCGGACAAAAACAACGAGTCGCGATCGCTCGGAGTTTGTGCATGAACCCCCAGATCATGCTATTTGACGAACCTACCAGCGCTTTAGATCCAGAACTGGTAGGGGAAGTTTTGCGCGTGATGCAACAACTTGCGGCTGACGGAATGACAATGATCGTCGTTACCCACGAAATGCTATTCGCGCGGGAAGTCGCCAACCGCGTTATGTTTTTACATCAAGGACAAATTGAAGAACAAGGATCGCCCCGGGAGGTTTTAGTCAGCCCGAGAAGCGATCGACTGCGGACGTTTTTGAGCCGTTTGAATCCCGATTTAGACCATCAATAAGAATTTGAAAATTCAACTGAAAATTCAATCTTGTTTCGTGCCAAACACGGATTCAAAAGTTGACTTCACCGACTCTCTTGCATCCTTAAACGTTTGCGATAGCGGATTTTGCGTCTGCAAAAATACCCTAGCACAATTGCGCCCTGGCATTCCCGAAATCGATCCGCCTGGATGAGTTCCCGCACCCGTGAGAAATAAGCCATCAATCGGAGTTCTATAGTTAGCTATTTCTGGCAAAGGACGGAAGAAAACCATCTGATCGAGAGTCATATCAATATGATAATAATTACCTTTATATGCACCCAATCTTTCACCTAATTCAGCCGGACTTTCTACTCGACGGGCAATAATGGAATCTTTTACATTAGGAGAGTATTCTGCTAGTTTATCGATGATGCGATCGGCAACTTTGTGTTTCAACTCATCCGTCCAACCCGTCCCTTTTAACCCCGTACCTTCTGCCCCAGCAATTTGATATGGTGCAAAAAATTCAATCCAAACTGTATGCTTTCCAGCCGGAGCCATTGAAGGATCGAGCGCTGTCGGCATGACGACATACATAGATGGATTCGCATCGGGAATTTGCCCTAACGTACACAAACTGTGTGCTTGTTCTACATGGCTGACGGAATCGGCGATTAAAATTGAGCCAATTAAATACTCATCTTTGTGTTCGTGATGCTCAAAACATAGTGGTTTATCAATTGCTAGATCGACTTTAAGAATTGTTTCATTATTGTTGACAATTCGACGTTCTAATCTTTCGCGTAAATGCGGTTCGGCAGCATCCAGTTCGCTCGGATCTACCATGTGTAGAAATATTCGCTGCGCATCAATGTTAGAAATAACAGCTTTGTTAGCTCGATATTCTTGACCATTAGCAACTCTTACACCCACAGCCCGACCGTTATCAATTAAAATCTTCTCTACATGCTGGTCGGTAAGAATTTCACCACCCTTACTTTTGACTAGATTCACTAAAGCTTGCACTAATGCACCCGTACCACCACGCGGTCTAGCCATCCCCGGATCGTGACGCATTGCCATCATAATTGCACCAATCCCAAGGGTTTTCTGCGAAGGAGGCGCACCCAGTTCTGATGAGAGCCTAGCTAAGGGTGCTTTTAAAAATTCAGAATCAAACCATTCGTTTACCATGTCCTCCCCACTACTGAGCATGGTACGCACAAAGTCTAAAGTTTTTGAGGGAGAACCAATGACAGAAAATAAATCTTTTATTTTGGTAATGTCATAGTTACCGAGAATATCTAATAATGACTTTGGTGGAGCGTTAAACATCGGAATCATCGCACCGAGCGCCCGTTGCCAATAATCTGTAAATTCAGCATATTTTTCTGCATCTCGTTGACTGTAGCGGGCGATTTCCGCACAAGTCTTTTCAACAGATTTATGACCTAAAAAGTACTTGCCATCTGGATGCGGACAAAAAACCACCGGATCGCAATAAAGATATTCCAATCCGTATTTTTCTAGTTCTAGTTCTTGAACGACTGGTCCAAGGTGAATAAATTCGTGATCGATCGCGCAAAGGTTAAATTTGAATCCTGGTGCTTCTTGAGGTAAACATTCTTCTGTAGTTGCTGCTCCACCAGGAACAGAGCGCTTTTCCAATAATAAAACACTATATCCGGCTTTTAATAAATAAGCCGCGCACACTAAGCCATTGTGTCCTGCCCCAATGATGACAATATCATAAGCCTGCATATTCTCTACTCCAGCCAGATTATCTCTTTCCGATATTAGGCAGAAGTCAAAGAATATACAATTGTCTGGGGGTAGAAGATAAAGATAAGGGCTATGTTTTACTGCCGCATTGAGTCAATTTCTCTCGCGCGACCGATCGCGCAAAAACGCCAAAGTGTGACAATACGTGTAGCTTTGTAAAACAGAGGTATACCTAATGGATGACAAAAACTATTCCTTCAAAGGTAGTCCAAATGCAGGTATGGTGCTTTCAATCTTAGCAGTAGTAGGTGCTGTGTTGATTTTTGCCTTGGGTTTTAGCAACTAATTGAGTCAAAACTTAAGTGTGGGGTGGGCATTGCCCACCGTACCAACCTTTTAGCATCCTTGAGTCTCGCACGCCCCAATACTCACCCAACTGGAAGATCCGTCTTGCCAATGTTCTTTTTTCCAGATCGGGGCATTATGCTTTAACGTGTCGATCGCATAGCGACAGGCTTCAAATGCTTCAGAACGATGGGGACAACCTACGCCGACTAAAACGCTAATTTCGCCAATTTTTAACTTGCCGATGCGATGGTGAATGGCGACTCGATTCACGTCTTGCCATTGTTGGCGAATCTCTGCCGCAATTTGCTTGAAAATCTGCATTGCCATCGGTTCGTATGCCTGATACTCCAACGATACGACTGGTTTGCCGTCAGTTTGATTACGCACCATCCCACTCATAACGACAATCGCTCCATTGCCTGGGTCATCGGCAAGGGCATAGAATGCATCTAAAGACAAAGGTGCGAAAGTTATCGCAAAGCTATCTTCCGATCTCGCTTTGACTGGAGATGAGAGGTAGTTAGTAGTAACTCCAGCGTTGCTCACGTTTTCCTATTCTCTGCGTTCAGAAGGACTGTTTTTATTTTAGTGGCACGAGAAGTTTACAGTTAGAAGTCAAAAGTCAAAAGTCAAAGGTCAAAATCGAGGAGACAGGAGGCAGTTGACGGTTGTTGGTTGTTGGTTGTTGGTTGTTGGTTGTTGGTTGTTGGCTGACCGCTCCCTTGTCTCCCTTGTCCTCCCTACTCTCTACTCCCTAATAACTGATAACTGATAACTGATAACTACCTTTCTTAACTTTTCTCAACAATTTCGTCAGCATTTGCGACTTAGTTTTATATAGATTTTTTATCTATTGGGACAATTGTGTTGTAGAGAGCGATAGCATATACTAGCTTTTCGGCACTACGATCGCTTCTTTATTTGAGTAATTTTACTCAAAATAATTACTCTCTAGATTTATGTATTTTGTTTGAAAATGATTAAAAATTATCAAAAAAAATATAACAAAAGTCAAATAAAAACATTACTATAATAAAAGGTTTTTTAGCGATCCCCATAGCGATTTCGGTAATTCAAAAGCAATATTCACGTATTTGTCATCTATCCAAATAAATAGAGTGGAGTAACAGCATAAACTAGCGATCGCGATCTATTTGCCTCGATCGCTAAGATTCAGAATAGATAACCTGCCAGCAAAAACGGAATCAAAGCTATTTGTTTTTCCAGAGCGATCGAAGGGGAAAAATAATCAAAGAGCGTAATTGAGCGTAGGAAAGAGTATGAAAGCTGTAGCGCCTATAAATGAAGCTATGAGGCTTGCAGCCCTCAATAAATACCAAATTTTAGACACTCAGCCTGAAGCTGAATTTGATAGTCTTACCCATTTCGCTGCTCGGATTTGCGCTACCCCGATTGCTCTGATTAGTCTGATCGATCGCGATCGGCAATGGTTTAAGTCTAAAGTTGGTTTAACCGTCACTCAGACCCATCGCGATTTAGCTTTTTGCGCTCACGCAATCTTACAACGAGATGTATTCATCGTTCCAGATGCTTTGCAGGACGAAAGATTTGCGACTAATCCTCTCGTCACGACAGATCCACAAATTCGATTTTATGCTGGCGCACCATTGGTAACACCGGAAGGTTACGCCTTGGGAACTTTGTGCGTCATCGATTACGTACCGCGAGAGTTAAATCCCGAACAAATTGCCATACTCAAAGTTCTCAGCCAGCAGATCGTTACCCAGTTAGAATTACAGCGCAAGTTAGCAGATTTAACCATAGCTCATACTCAGTTCGATCGCTCAGTTGCAGCTCTGAAACAAGCATCGGCAAAAAATTTGATGCTGGCTCAAGCAATGGCTGCTGTTTCTGAGGGGGTTTTCATTACCGATCCGCATCAGCATGGGTGTCCGATTGTCTATGCTAATTCAGTTTTCTGCGGCATGACTGGATACCAACTAACAGAAGTATTAGGCAAAGATTGGCGCTTACTTTGTGGAACAGCCACAGATCCGCAAGCGATTGCCAAAATCGAGCGGGCGATTGCTCAAAATACAGAAGTGCAAACTACGCTATTAAATTATCGAGCTGACGCACAAACCTTCTGGAGCGAGATAAAAATTACCCCCGTATTCTCAAATACGGGAACATTGCTCTATTTCGTCAGCATTTTAACCGATATTAGCGATCGCGTTACAGCAGCTGCCGCATTGGGAGAAAGCGAATCGATTCTGCGGAGTTTCTATGACAGCGCCTCCATGATGATGGGGATCGTAGAACTGCGCGAAAACGATATTTTACATATTTATGACAACGCTGCTGCTGCCAATTTTTTCGGCTTCTCTCCTCAGATGATGCAGCACCGACTTGCGAGCGAGATGGGAGTACCGCAGCATCACATCCAAACTTGGATCGAACGTTACCGAGAAGCAGAACGCAGCCAAACTCCAGTTAAATTTGTGTACCCCCACAAAACACCATTAGGGAAAAAATGGCTCTCAGCCACAGTTTCGGCAATTGCTGGCAACCGAGAGCATCATGCTCGATTTGCTTATATTGTTGAAGATATTACTGAAAGTAAGCAAGCGGCGCAGAAGATTCGTCAACAGGCTGCTTTATTAGATGTCACTACCGATGCCATTTTGGTCAAAGATTGCAGTAGCGATCGCATTTTATATTGGAATCGCGGTGCAGAGCGGCTGTATGGTTGGACAGCAGCAGAGGCTATAGGCACGAGTGCATTTGAGCTGTTATACAAAAAAGCATCTTTACACGCCCAAGCTTTGCAAACAGTTCTTAGCACAGGTGAGTGGTATGGCGAGTTAGAAAAAGTGTCGCAAGCTGGCAAAGAGATCGTCGTCGAAAGCCGTTGGACGTTGATGCGCGACGAACAAGGACAACCCAAATCGATTTTATGCGTCGATACAGATATTACTGAGAAAAAACAACTGACAACTCAATTTTTACGCGCTCAGCGATTAGAAAGTATCGGTACTTTAGCAAGTGGTATCGCTCACGATTTAAACAATATTTTGGCTCCAATTTTAATGTCAGCCCAACTGTTGCAGTTGAAAACCTACGACATGCGCAACTTGCAGATTTTACAAACAATCGAGACTAATGCAAAGCGGGGTGCGGCTTTGATCAAGCAAGTGCTATCATTTGCTCGTGGGGTTGAAGGACAACAAACAGTTTTACAACTGCGACATTTATTAGCAGAAATAAAACAAGTTATCAAAGAGACTTTTCCTAAGTCAATAGCAGTTTATACAGATATCGCCCCAGATTTATGGGCGGTGGCTGGCAATGCTACGCAACTGCATCAAGTTTTAATGAATTTGTGCGTCAACGCTCGCGATGCAATGCCGAATGGTGGAGTTTTAAAAATTGCGGCTGAGAACTTGTTAGTAGACGAACACTATGCAGGGATGCATTTAGAAGCAAAGGCTGGTGCATATGTTGTCATCACCATTGCAGATACAGGAATGGGCATGTCAAAAGCAGTGCAAGAGAGAATTTTCGAGCCGTTTTTCACAACCAAAGACATTGGGAAAGGTACTGGATTAGGACTTTCTACCGCAATTGGAATTGTCAAAGGACACGGGGGATTTATTCAAGTCACGAGCGAGGAGAAAAAAGGAACTCAATTTCAGGTGTATCTACCTGCAAAAGAGGCTGAAGAACAGCCACGATCGCCCGAACGAGAAATTCCATTTGGTCATGGAGAATTGATTTTAGTTGCAGATGACGAAGTAGCAATTCGCGAGATTATTAAAACTTCTTTAGAAGCACATAATTATCGAGTCCTGACTGCGGTTGACGGGATTGATGCGATCGCAATTTACGTGCAACATCGCTCGGAAATTAGCGTGGTGATGGTCGATATGATGATGCCTGCAATGGATGGTGTCACGACGATTCGCACGTTACAAAAACTGAATTCTGAGGTCAAAATTATAGCTACAAGTGGGTTGGCAGCAAACGATCGATTATTGACATCTGTAAGCGATCGGGTCAAGGCATTTTTGGTCAAACCCTACACTGCTCAAGAGTTACTAAGAACTATTCGCCAGTTGTTGGATACAGAATAGCTTGAGTTATTTTAAAATTAACTAGATTTAAAATTAACTAGATTTGACAAGATTGAAAAAAATCTCGTCAGCTGAGGAGCGTATTTCTATTGAACAGTTACAAAAGTTCTAAACATTCAGTTTTATTACTAAATTCAATCTTACTAGGTGTACTATACATAGCGATCGCGATCGTCGTACACGGTAGTGCGAGTGTAACTTTTGGACATCGAGTCGCGATTTTTTTTGGTGATAGTATTACGTATGGTGACGGTGCATCAAACAGTAGTCATCGCTGGTCTACCTTAGTAACAAATGCTTTGAATCTGCAAGAAGATAACCAAGCAATTTCGGCTACAGTTTTACAAAATACTGTTCCAGTTTTAGCAAATAACGGTCGCGATCGCTATCAGCAAGATATCATTCAGCGCTCTCCTAATTATGTTTATATTCTCTACGGCTTAAACGATCTGCGCTACAACGGAGCTAATTTTTCGACAATGAACTTTCAAAATGATTTAGATGAAGTAGTAGCGGGACTAATTTCAGATGGAATCCCTCCCAATCATATTGTTATTGGTTCTCCCCCTTACATAAATCCTACTGGTTATTCTCTCTACCCGCCCTATAATGCAGGTTCTACTACAAAACATCGGCAATATCGGGATGCAACCAAAGCGATCGCGCGGCGATATCATACTAAGTGGGCAGACGTTTATCAGTACATGCTCAATCGTGGTGCTAGTACTTTAGTTAGCAACGATTTCATTCATCCTAATGATTTCGGGCATCAAGCTATTAAAGATGCAATGTTGAAGGCAAATTGAATTCGTGATGAGCTGAAAGAAATTAATCAATAAATAAGGTGGGCAATGCCCACCCTACAAATTTAAATTAACTTAAACTAATTACTCGGCTGCTTGAGGCAATAACTCTTTGCGCTCTTGCGATAACACTTTTACATTACCAGTGTCATCGACATCTACCACAGCTTCATCGCCTTCTTTGATGCGACCGGACAGAATTTCTTCTGCCAAGCTATCTTCTAACAGGCGCATAATGGCGCGGCGTAATGGTCTAGCACCATAGCTGGGGTTGTAGCCTTCTTCTACCAAGCGATCCTTGAATCGTTCGGTAACTGTGAGGGTAATGCCCTTCTCAGTTAAGCGTCCGAAGACTTCCTTGAGCATGATATCGGCAATTTCTTTCACCTCTGCCTTACTCAACTGACGGAAGACGATGATTTCATCCAAGCGGTTGAGGAACTCTGGACGGAAGTATTGCTTCAACTCTTCGTTCACCAAGGAACGAATGCGGTTGTATTGAGTTTCGGCTGCATCTTCCGAGGAGAATTCAAAGCCGATTCCACCGCCACCTTTTTCAATTACCTTAGAACCAATGTTAGAGGTAAGAATGATCAAGGTATTCTTGAAATCTACTGTACGTCCCTTGGCATCTGTTAACCGCCCGTCTTCCAAAATTTGCAATAGCATGTTGAAGACATCGGGGTGTGCTTTTTCAATTTCGTCGAATAGCACGACGGTATAAGGACGACGACGCACGGCTTCTGTTAACTGTCCGCCTTCGTTATAACCGACGTAACCAGGAGGCGAACCAATTAATTTAGAAACGGTGTGCCGTTCCATGTACTCAGACATATCCAAGCGGATCATCGCATCTTCGGAGCCGAAGAAGTAAGCCGCCAAAGATTTTGTCAACTCGGTTTTACCAACCCCAGTAGGACCGGAGAACACGAAGCTAGCGATCGGACGGTTGGGATTCTTCAAGCCGACACGGGCGCGGCGAATTGCCTTAGAAACCGCTCTAACAGCCTCTTCTTGACCGATCAAGCGCTGGTGCAGGGTGTCTTCCATGTGCAGCAGCTTTTCAGACTCGGATTCGGTCAGCTTGTTGACTGGTACGCCAGTCCAAGAAGCAACGATTTGAGCGATATCTTCTTCCGTGACTACGGGAGAGTCATCACCCTCGCTCTTAGTAGTACCTGTTTTGGATTGAGCGATCGCTCGAATTTCTGCTCTTAGTTCCATTTCGCGATCGCGCAGTTCTCCCGCCCGGTCGAAATCTTGAGTGCGTACAGCGTCGTCTTTTTCTTTCAATACTTGACGCAGTTCTTTATCTAATTCCTTCGCTGCTGGGGGTAACTGAGAGTTAATTAACCGTACCCGCGAACCTGCTTCGTCGATTAAGTCAATGGCTTTGTCTGGCAGGTAGCGATCGCTAATATAACGGTCGGACAGTTTGGCTGCTGCTTCTAGCGCCGCATCGGAGATTTTCAGCTTGTGGTGCTGCTCGTAGCGATCGCGCAGTCCGAAGAGAATTTCAATCGTTTCATCAACGGAAGGTTCGCCCACCATCACGGGTTGGAAGCGTCGTTCTAGGGCTGCATCCCGCTCGATGTGCTTGCGATACTCATCAAGGGTTGTTGCACCGATACATTGCAATTCACCCCGCGCCAAAGCTGGCTTCAGGATGTTTGCTGCATCGATCGCCCCTTCTGCTGCACCCGCACCGATCAGGGTATGCACCTCGTCAATTACCAAAATCACGTTCCCAGCAGAACGGATTTCGTCCATGATCTTCTTCAGGCGCTCTTCAAATTCACCTCGATATTTCGTACCTGCTACGAGCAAGCCAATGTCGAGGGTGACGACGCGCTTTTCTTCCAAAATGTCGGGTACGTCTTTGTTGGCGATCCGAGAGGCTAAACCTTCAGCGATCGCAGTCTTACCTACCCCTGGCTCCCCGATCAGCACGGGGTTGTTTTTCGTGCGCCGACCCAGAATCTGAATCACGCGCTCGATTTCTTTTTCACGACCGACTACAGGATCGAGTTTGCCTTCTCCTGCCATTTGGGTCAAATTGGAACCGAACTCGTCCAATGTGGGGGTCTTGGTGCGTCCAGACTGGGAGCCTGCCGAAACTTCAGCCGTTTCTCCCAACATGCGAATTACCTGAGTGCGTACCTTCGATAGGTCAACTCCCAAGTTTTCTAACACTCTAGCCGCTACGCCTTCTCCTTCACGGATCAGACCCAACAGGAGATGCTCAGTGCCAATGTAGTTATGCCCTAATTGGCGAGCTTCTTCTAAAGATAGCTCCAGAACCCGCTTCGCTCTTGGGGTGAAGGGAATTTCTACAGCTACAAATCCCGAGCCGCGTCCGATAATTTTCTCTACTTCGATCCGGGCATCTTTGAGATTGACACCCATCGTTTTGAGGACTTTAGCTGCTACGCCCGTGCCTTCTCCAATCAGACCCAGGAGGATCTGCTCTGTGCCTACGAAGTTGTGACCCAGGCGGCGAGCTTCTTCCTGGGCCAGCATGATCACCTTAATTGCTTTTTCTGTGAAGCGTTCAAACATGGCTGTATTCCATCACCTGAGTCGTGCCGGTACGCTGATTTTAGCACATGCTAATTATCTGGCTGTCTATTGATATTACCGACAACCAGCTCAGGATTCACCTACTGCGAGCGCAATCTTTATCTTTTGTTAATAGTTTTTTAATCCACGCCTACTTTGCAATCCATATCTAAGAGCGTCACTACGCCATCGAACCTGGCAAAAACCGCCTTATGCAGCCAAAATTTTTGCCTCAACTCAGAAGCTTCGCTTATCTGCTGTCATTGCTGCCCTTGACTCAGCCTGAAAAAGCGATTGCTTGTCGCTTTTAATTCGGGATAAATCCATCAGTATTTCAGCCGCGTAATTGCTTCCAACCAGAAATTATGTGGATAAAATCAGTCATTTGTCAAGCTTTTTAGCTCAAATTTCTTGACTCTGGACGGGTAATCTCTAGTTTTTGAACGTTTAAGCTGAAACCAGATTGTTGGAGGCGATCGCTTGCCAGATCGTGCCAGCCTGTCAACTTAGCTTGAAACTTCGGTTGTTGCAACCCACTCTGCCACAGAATTAGGGCATCTTCATTCGTATCTTTGTAGTATCGTCGCCTGCGCCCAGCTAGTTGAAAACCAAATTTGCTGTAAAGAGAGATAGCTGGTTGATTAGATTCCCTCACTTCTAGAGTCGCTCGTTCCAAGGCGCGATCGCGTGCAGCCTGCATCAATCCCCAAAGCAATGCTTGTCCCAAACCTCGTCCCTGATAATCGGGATGAACCGCCAGCAAGGTAACGTGAGCTTCATCTAAAATTGCCCAGAAACAGCCCATTGCTAGGAGTTGGTAATTGGTAGTTGGTAGTTGGTAGTTAGTAGTTGGTAGTTGGTAGTTGCCCACCTGCTCACCTGCCTCCTCGTCCTGGTTGTCCTGATTTTTTTCCAGAAATAATCCTAGTAACTCGCTATTGGGGCTATCTATTTCGCGTTGATAGGCTTCGAGAGTCCATAGTTTACCGAAACAAAGATTGTCGAGTTCCAGTACCGCAGGTAGGACAGATGGCAATATTGGTTGGATTGACAGGCAAGCACTCATTAGGGATTGGGAGTAGCAGTTATTAGATCGTTTGTATTTTCACGACTTACTACTCATTGCATAACTAAACATGCAGCAATTGTAAACTTAAGTTTAGACCCACTCATGCCCTGTAAGAGGACAGTTTACATAATTATGCTATCGACTCAGCTTGCTGGAGTAGACAATTCCGGTCGTCAATATATATTTAATCGAGAAAATAACAGAAATGAGAACGCTCAGCGATCGCCCAACCAAGAACTTTTACCACTGACAGCAGGAATCAACAGCCACGATCATCTAGAAATTGGTGGTTGCGACGTGACAGAACTCGTACAGCAGTTTGGTTCGCCGCTATATATTCTAGACGAAGAATCCCTCCGCAGCGCTTGCCGTCAGTATCGCGAGGCGTTTCAAAACTATTACCCTGGAGAATTTCAGGTACTTTATGCCTCAAAAGCTTGGAGTTGCTTGGGAGTATGCGCGATCGCCCACTCTGAAGGCTTGGGCATTGATGTTGTTTCTGGAGGAGAACTTTATACTGCACTACAAGCAGGTGTCAAGCCAGAAGTTATCTACTATCACGGTAATAATAAATCTGTAGAAGAATTATCGCTGGCGATCGAGTCTGGCTGCACGATTGTGGTAGATAACTGGTATGAGTTGAAGAATTTAGCGCAAATGGGACAAGGGGGACAAGGGGGACAAGGAGGACAAGGAGGACAAGGGGGAACTCGGGGTCCCCGCGACCGAAGGGAGTGGGGATTAGGGGGCGAAGGGGGACAAGGAAGTGATTCCCAACTCCCGACTCGGATAATGTTGCGATTAACACCAGGAATCGACTGCCACACCCACGACTACATCAGAACTGGGCATTTGGATAGTAAATTTGGTTTCGATCCCGACCAGATTGAAGCAGTTTTTGCCTTTATCGGACAACAACCCAATTTAACTTGTGTCGGATTGCACGCCCACATCGGTTCGCAAATTTTCGAGCGCCAACCCCATCAAGACTTGGCTGAAGTGATGGTGCAGTGGATGGAAAAAGCGAAAAGCTATGGACTGCCTGTTACGGAGTTAAATTTAGGAGGTGGATTGGGAATTCGATATACAGAATCCGACGATCCACCCAGTATTGACGAATGGGTACAAGCACTTTGTCAAGCCGTGAAAGCAGCCTGCGAGTCTCAAAACTTACCTTTACCAAAATTATTGTGCGAACCCGGGCGATCGCTCATCGGTACTGCTTGCGTTACTGCCTATACGATTGGCTCTAGCAAAACCGTACCGGAAATTCGGACATATGTGGCGATCGATGGCGGGATGTCCGACAATCCTCGACCGATTACCTATCAATCGCTTTATCGTGCTGTAGTCGCCAATAAAATGTCCGCACCAGTCAGCGAAACCGTCACAATTGCTGGAAAACACTGCGAGTCAGGCGATATCCTAATAAAAGAGGCATCTTTACCGCAAACTGAGCCAGGGGATATTTTGGTAGTAATGGGAACTGGTGCTTATAACTACAGCATGGCTTCTAATTACAACCGCTTGCCCCGACCAGCAGCAGTGGTAGTGGCGAATCAAGAAGCAAAGATGCTTCTTCGTCGCGAAACCTATCAAGACTTAATTCGGCAAGACTGCCTGCCCGATTCATTACTAGGCTAAGAGCAAAAGGTTGACAGTTGACAGTTATACAGTTAACCGTCAGCCACTAATTTTTAACTGCCAACCGTTAACAAATTCAATTCTTCAGATTTCATATTTCGCTCATGAGAGATTGGTGGAAGCAATGGCTGACAACAGACTTTGGCTGGACTCAGTCGTTGTTATTTTACGCTATCGATCTGGGCTTGGTTTTGGCGCTAATCTACATGGTGCTGGTCATCATTGGAGAGCGCCGCACCTTGTGGATGGTCAGGGGTTTTATTCTCCTCATGCTTGCTTCTGCCATCAGTGCCAGACTGGGTTTGCCGCTATTGAGTTTTGTATTGGAGAAATTGGTGGTTGGTTCTGCTGTAGCAATGGCAGTCACTTTCCAATCTGAGTTTCGCCGTTTTTTAGAACAATTGGGTAGGGGAGAATTTCGACAGCTATTGCAGCCAGGAAGACGTATCGTACCAAAACCCGATAGCGTCATTGATGAAATCGTAGATGCGGTGAGAGAACTGTCTCAAAATCGCATCGGTGCTTTGCTCATTTTGGAAACAGACAGTCCTATTGACGAGCGAGATCTCAAAGTTCCAGGCGTAAAGTTAAATGCGGAAGTCTCAAAAGAAATTTTACTGACAATTTTTCATCCAAAAACAGCATTGCATGACGGCGCTTGTTTGATTCGAGGTTCGCGGGTAGTTGCAGCAGCGGTGATTTTGCCCCTTTACGAACGTCCAGCTCCTCGTCAATTGGGGACGCGCCATCGAGCTGCTTTAGGCATCACGGAGAAGGTAGAAAACTGCGTATGCGTGGTCGTGTCGGAAGAAACAGGGTCAATTTCGCTGGCAGAACGAGGAATATTAAATAAACCGCTGACCAGCAGTAAACTGAAAGAATTGTTGGAAGCTCGATTCTCGCCAGCTGTGGAACGGGAAGCTGTAGCCCCAAGCATACGCGGTCTGGTAAATCAAATTGGCAATCGAGTTAGGATTCTCATGACTCGTTTTTTTGCGCTTTTTGGTCTAAACTTACCAGCGTCTCCCCGAAATAAAAAATGACTGTAAAGCCGATTGTGTTGCAATTGCCTCTCGATCTAGAACAAGAAAAACTGCCCAGACACGTTGCAGTAATTATGGACGGTAATGGTAGGTGGGCAAAAAAGCAGGGTTTACCCCGTATCATGGGACACAAACGGGGGGTGGATGTTCTCAAAGATTTATTACGCTGTTGTCGAGATTGGGGTATACAAGCATTAACGGCGTATGCCTTTTCGACCGAAAATTGGGGCAGACCGTTAGAAGAAGTTGAATTTTTGATGACTTTGTTCGAGCGCGTTCTGCGGAAAGAATTGCAGGAAATGCTAGAGGAAAACGTCCAAATTCGGTTTGTAGGAGATTTGGAGGCTTTACCGCGCAGTCTCCAATCGGAAATCGAGCGATCGATGGCTGAAACAAGGTCGAATCGAGGTATCCGCTTCACTGTTGCCACGAATTACGGTGGTAGACAGGAAATTTTGCACGCTTGTCGAGCGATCGCCCAGCAAGTACAGCAAGGTTTGCTCCAACCAGAAGAGATTGACAAAGAAATCTTCGAGCGCCACCTCTACACGGCTGGAATTAGCGATCCTGACTTATTGATCCGCACCAGTGGAGAAATGCGCATCAGTAATTTTCTCCTCTGGCAAATGGCTTATGCCGAAATTTATATTACCGAGTCTCTGTGGCCCGACTTCAACCGCACGGAGTTTCATCGGGCTTTGGCTGCTTACCAACAACGGGAACGACGGTTTGGGAAAGTGTGATTGTAAGGGAGTAGGGAGTAGAGAGTAGGGAAAGAGTGTGTGATGCTCTTTAAGAGAGTAGAGACAAGTGTGAAGATCTAAAATCTCAAATTGAGTCAGGGTCCAGAAAATACAGCCTGCTCTATATCTTTTCGGCTGAGAGAATATTTAAAAGAGCGTTGAATGTCTTGTCCTACTGCTTCAGCATCAATGTATCGGATCGTCAACTGGTCGATATCTAGCCATAGTTCGGCTTCCCAGTTCGATTTTTGAATGTGCCAGCAATGCAGTTGCTTTTGGTCTTGTTGGCAACCTTGGTCTTTCAACCACTGCTCGATTTGGGGTAAAGGATGATTGTATAAGGGAGTGTCGGCAGAAGGTAAGGACATATATTAGAAGTTGTAAGTCGTAAGTCGTAAGTCGTAAGTCGTAAGTTGGAATTTCCTAGCCACCAGCCAAAGTGCCGCTCTTTATTGATAACTTTGTACAGACGTTACATGTAACATCTCTACACTGACAATTGACAACTGAGCTGGCGGGACTAGAGTTTGCAAGGTATCACCCCGGATCGTAGCAATAGCGATCGCCAATAATATACAACCTATGAAGGTCAATCCCAAAATAAACAAGACAAAAACTTCTCCAGATGACAGGGGACGATCTGTAGGGTCGAGGTAAGCAGAGGAACGCCGTTCGTCTTGTCGTGCGGCTGCGCGCTGAAAATCTGGAGGTGGTTGGATGACATACAGACGAGAATAGCCAATGTGTAAGTCGTAATTCGTCCGCCGTTCTGGATTGCTCAGCGTGGCATATGCTTCGTTGAGCTGCTGAAATTTGACAGTAGCAATTGCTGAAGGTAAGTCAGTTGTATCAGGATGATACAGCTTGCTGAGATGTCGGTAGGCACGACGAATCTCGATTGGCGATGCCGAGGGATGCAGTCCAAGCAGGGTATAATGAGTGGCTTGGTCTGTCATGCGGTCTGACACGCGGTCTGACATGGGGCGATCGCTATTATTTGGCATTCCCCAGTGTTGAGTCACGGCAGTTTGACTAGTGCGGTTAGTTTTTTATCTATTTTAAATCTACTCATGCTAAGCAGCTGCATTTCATCTCAGATTTAATTTAAAAGTTCAGTAGTAATAAAATTTACGTTTGATTCAAAATCTCAACTTAAAAGTACAGAAAATATCTCTGTTTCAAAAAAATATATTTCTACTATGTTTGCACTTTTAAATTAGTTGAAACATACTTTTTAGACAAGCGAATAATTATAGAACTTAAGTATAAAGCCAAGATTTTCAAATTTTCCCGATGGATGAATACAAGGTTAGACTAGACTTAGAATTTTTTTGCTTGCTTTTTGGTTACGCGATCGAAACTCTGAATTATAGCGGTTTTCAATTGGGTGAAATACACAGACTGTAGGGGCGCACAGCTGTGCGCCCCTACCAGCGTTATATATGCGATCGAGACTCTGAATTAGAGTTCGCAGCGCGTCCGAATGAATTGTATATAAAAACACATTTACCCGAAGCTAGTTTTGCTAGTCTAAACCCTGCATTCTGAATATCAAAGTGTGCGTTTGGGTGTGAGGATAAATGCATAAATTCTTGTTGCAAGTATTGCCGATCGCCTCGGTAATATTAGCGTGTCATGCCGTTGATAGTTATAGAGCAAGTGCAGAGACTAACGCGGTAGAAGTTAGCTCAAAACAGACACTAGCTAGCATGAATTACGATCGCGAAGCTAAATTATTACTACCTCCCGATCGCAGCGATCGTCACGCAACCAATCGTACTTCCATAGAACCTGAAACCGATCTAGCGACGACTCCTAGAGTCGAGATACCGGAAGCAGCAAGTGGCGACTCGATGGCGCAAGTCACATCTGTATCGCAGCTATCAGATGTCCAACCTACTGACTGGGCATTTCAAGCGTTACAGTCATTGGTAGAGCGTTATGGTTGTATTGCAGGATATCCAGACAGCACCTATCGAGGCAGCCGTGCTTTAACGAGATATGAATTTGCGGCTGGTTTGAATGCCTGTTTGGACAGAATTAACGAACTCATTGCTACAGCATCGGCAGATACCGTTAAGCAAGAAGATGCCGATACGCTGCAAAAATTGCAGACAGAATTTGCCGCTGAATTGTCTGCTTTGCGCGGTCGCGTGGATGCTTTAGAAGCAGCGACAGCAGAACTAGAAGCCAATCAATTCTCGACTACAACGAAATTAAGCGCTCTAGTTTGGGCTAACGTCACGGGAGCTTTTGCCGATGGTGACGTACAATTTGAATCAGTCGATCTCTTTCCGCCAGCTGCATTTGGCGGCGTTGTCGCTAGACGAGGGGGAAGAGATGCAGTCACAGGCAGACCAGTTGTACAAGAACTTACAGACGATCCAGAAATTACTTTCAGCGATCTGATCTGGTTAAATTTCGATACTTCCTTCAATGGTAGGGATAGCCTCAAGGTGCGGCTAGTCGCAGGTAATGCCGACTCTCCCGCCAACCAATTCACCTCAGCAGGGCTGTACAACACCTACGGCGTACCCTTTTTTGACCAAACTGCGGGGATTCAAGGGTTGGGTAATGATGTCGTTATCCACGAATTGTATTACAGTTTTCCCGTGGGGGATAATCTTGAAATTGCTTTTGGTCCCCGGATTAACTGGTATCGCCTATTTGACTACAACGCTTTTACCTTCATCCTCACGGGTGCGAATAGTTTTAACTCCAATGGCGGTACGCTAGTCAATGCGATCGACCGAGGATCGGGGGCGGTTATAACTTGGAAGCCTAGCAAGCAATTGCAATTGACCGCAGGTTACATTGGAGAAAATACAGAATTTCTTTCTAGTACGATCGCACCTGGATTTAACACCTCTAGCGATCCGAGGTTTGGCTTATTTGGTGGTACGTACACCGCAACAGCTGAACTCACTTACTCGCCCAGCCAAAATTTTAATTTAAGGCTGCTATACAATCGGACGCGGATTCAAGCAATTGGCGGAGTCATTGGTGGTGCAACAGGAGAGCCAATTTACGGAATTGCAGATAATGGTAGTTCTGCGGTATTCGATCCAGTGACAGGACTCGTTGCTGATGGTGGTTTGGATGCTGGTTTAGCTGATACCTATGGAGTTAATTTTGATTGGTTGCTAACTCCTGGTATCGGTTTCTTCGGACGTTACACCTATGCCAAGACAAATCTAGTGCCTGGTGATGGAGAAATTGAAGCTCAAGCAATGCAAGCTGGTGTTGCTTTTCCCGATTTAGGTAAGGAGGGGGCGCTATTAACTATCTCTTATGTCAGACCGTTTGCCATCTTGGATGGACGCGATTTTCTTGTTGCTGGAGGCGGAAATGGTGGCGTGCAGTACGAGTTTGAAGCGAATTATTATTTTCCACTAACAGATAATATAGCTTTAGTACCAGCGTTTTATCTGATTGCCAATCCAAATAACTTTAGCGATAACCCAACGATCTATGTAGGTAACTTAAGAGCGCAGTTTAGCTTTTAAGCGATCGCTTCATCAATTGCCGTTATCAACTTGAAGGTGCAAACAAGAAATTTTATCGGCTAAGAGCGAATCAATTGTCATACTCGTATGAACCTCTAATTCAGCACTGGGTAAAGCTTCAAACAAAAACCGTTGTCCTGGAAAAACTGCCCGTTCAAAATAGTAACTGGGAAGATCGACAATGCGAATCACCTGAATTTGGCTGGTTGCATTAACGTAGCAGCATAGTATAAGACTCTCTTGCTCAGCTGGTAGAGACCTAATTATTTTCGTCATAATCATACAATAATGAGTCTTGGATCGATGCTCCAACTATACATGCTTGACTCAGATCTACCCCAGTTAGTTCTACTAACTTTAATTGTGCGTAACGTAAATCTGTTCCGGTCAGATTAGCACCACTGAGATTGGCTCCAGTTAAATTCGTTAAGCGCAAATCTGCTCTATTTAATAAAGTGTCACGTAGATCTACACTGCTTAAATTAGCTTTAATAAGAATTGCTCTACTCAGGATGGCTTTATACAAAGTCGCATTGCTAAGGTCAGTTCTCCAAAGGGTAGCTCCAGTTAAGTTTGCCTCGCTGAGCTTGACTCCTTTTAAGTTGGCTCCATTCAGGTTGGCTCCAGCTAACTCTGCTCTGCTCAAGATGGCTCCACTCAAGTCGATTTCACTCAAATCGACTCTGCGCAAGTCAAAACAACTAAAATCTCTTTTGCCAGCAGTATAAAGCTCTAGTAGAGTATCAACATTCATAGATCGGCATTCATAAATACGCCAGGAGTTACGCACGGAAGTTGAAGATCTCGAGCCCCCCTAGCCCCCCTTTTTAAGGGGGCTTTAAATTCCCCCCTTTTTAAGGGGGTTGGGGGATCTTCTATAAAGCCCCCTTAGAAAGGGGGTTGGGGGATCTTCTAAATCTTTTCACCGCGCTTGCGAGATATATTGGGTTTGAAAGAGCAGTGCTAGCTAGCACCACTCCCCCATTTAGAACGTTTTACATCCGACGCAGGTTGAGTAACTCTTGAGGAGAAGCAAGCATATCAATGGCGACGAAGAAAATCTTGCCTTGAGGATCGATCAAAAACCGCCAAGCAATATTCATCCCAACGTTGACACCAAACCAAGGAGTTTGGACGACACCAGTGACTTTTACTTGTTTGGAGCCATCTGGTTGTACTTCACAGATACCTTGTTTCGGCATCATGTTTAAACCCTGCGCTTCTTCGCGCATGTATTTCGCGATCGCCTCATGACCGACAATTGGCTTTTGAAATGGGGGTTGTAAAGCACCATTAGCAGTAAACAAAGCAATAGCAGCGGCGAAATTGTCTGCGTTCATTGCTTCGACATATTGCAACACCGCAGGCTCGTTAATTCCTTCAATCTTGACATTGGTGGTGATGGGTTCGGTGCGTTCAAATACTGGTTCTGCACTCTTTCGAGAGCTGCTGGGAGCCAAGTCGGATGTATCGAATCCCATGTCTACGACTGTGTTGCGCAGAACTGTGATCTGCTGACCTGGATCGAGTTTCTGAGTTGCTTCTAGGACGACTTTGACACCAGGAGACATTTGATAGCCAGTTGGAATTGGAGCGACGATCCCCTGTTTCATCAACTCTCCTAACTCGTACCAAAAAGCTAGCTTGGTATTCACGCTGAAGAAACCATAGGAACGGTTGATCGGAGTGTCAATGCGATTAGCAAGGTCGCGCATGACTTTGGTTTGCTCTTCAGGTGACATTTGTTTGATTTGGGTGAGCAATCCTTCCGCCAGTTGTAAGCGAGCCGCGCCTGGAGCTGCGGGGGTGATTGTCCGACCCATTTCCGTGTAAGCATACCAAAGGTACGCTAGGCGATCGTCAACGCTCAGTTGGTCGAACAGCGCTATAGTGGCTGGAATTGGACTGGGGATTTGAGTTCCAGAGAAGATATTTTGTGCCGACTCGATAGTATATGTCACGATCGGAAGCTCCAGATTGCTTTGTATTAGTCGATTTTGAGATTTAAGGCAAAATGCTAAAGCTGGGGCTTTAGCACATACCCACTTGGTTACGTAAATAAATGTAACAAAATAGTTAACTTTTGTAAAGAAGTTTATCGATTTCGATCGTTTTGCCGCTCGATCCAGTAGATAGCACGCGCCATTAGGTAGTTTAATCGAGCAAGCGATCGCGCAGCCGCACACCAAGTTACACAGTAGCGGCTAGTTCAAGTGCTGCTTGCAAGCTAAATAATTCTGAGAAAACGTTGCATAACTTTACAATGCTTGTTACATTACCATTTAGTTAAAAAATGCATTAATTGGATAAACGTATATGAAATCTAACGTTCGGGATGATTTGATGAGCTTTTTACGCGACGAATTGTCGGTTTCAGAAGCAGCGATCGCGTTAGCTTTAAAAAAGGGAGAACAGGAGCTAAACTTTCTGCCGATGGTACTTTGGCAATACGGATTTATTACCTTGCCACAACTAAACCGCGTGTTCGATTGGTTAGAAATGGTGTAGGATCTACTAACGCTGTAACTCGTGTAACTTCACATCAACTATTGTCTTGAGTAGCAATATAAAGTGATGGCTTATGATACAGCCTTATCTGGCAAAAATTTCGATTTTTCCGGTTAAATCGCTTGATGGCATCACTTTGTCTCAAGTCAGTGTATTAGCAAGTGGCGCACTCCAGCACGATCGCGAGTATGCCTTATTTGACCAAAAAGGGCGATTTGTGAATGGTAAGCGCAATGCTAAGGTTCATTTGCTGCGATCGCAATTCGATGCAGATTGTCAACAGCTATCGTTACAAGTCCAAGGAACAGATGAGAGCGTTACTTTTCACTTGGATAAAGAGCGTTCGGAGTTAGAAGCTTGGTTGAGCAATTATTTTGGTTTACCTGTCAACATTAAGCAAAATAATTTCACAGGGTTTCCAGATGATACTAATGCTTCTGGTCCTACAATAATCAGTGCAGCTACGCTTGCAGAAGTTACCTCCTGGTTTCCTGACATAAGTGTTGAGGAAATGAGGAATCGGATACGAGCAAATATAGAAATTGATGGCGTACCTCCATTTTGGGAAGACCGATTATTTACCAAAGTAGGGGATAGTATCCAGTTTCAAATTGGAGAAGTTGTATTTGCTGGAATTAATCCTTGTGCGAGATGCATCGTACCCACAAGAGATTCAAAAACAGCAGTAGCCACAGAGAATTTTCAGAAAATCTTTGTTTCTAAACGTAAAGAAACCCTACCAGATTGGACAACTCCAGAGAGATTCGACCACTTTTATCGGTTAAGTATCAATACAAAAATTCCGTCGTCAGAAGTAGGAAAAATCTTAAAAATTGGCGATCCAGTTTCAATATAGGATCGTAGGGTGGGCATTGCTCACCTTACGATTCAGAATTTAAATAGAGCGAGTAGAATTCGCAGCTACACAAGCAAAGTCCGCCGGCGCGGACTAAGAGTTTGTTGCATCTAATTTTGCTTTGGTAGTAATTAGATTAACGTACTCGCTTTTACCATTAGTATAAGCCTCGCGATCGCCTGAAAATTGTGCTGCTAAATCTCGCTTTAGTTGTGCGTAGCGTGCGGCTTCTGCTGGGTGGCTACAGAGATAATTGCGAAAATACAATCTTTCCCATAATGTGTGTCCAGCAGTCGCCATATGAACGTGATAGGTACGCTTACCATCAGGCGATCGCTTAACAAACATCATATGCCCTGGAGGGCGATCGCTACGCCATAGATATTCATATCCTGCAGCTACTAACTTGGGTAAGGCTTCCTGCTGAATGCGATCGAAGCTAGGAATTTCTACTAACATATCGATTATGGGCTTAGCAGGCATTCCAGGTATAGCTGTGCTACCGAAGTGTTCGATTCGGAGGATCGAAGCTTTTCCCAGCAGATTTCGTAGGTAAATAGCTTCTTGCTCGAATAACTCTACCCATTGGCGATCGTATTCCACGATGACAATATTATCCATACCTTACCCCTAACTCTTTACCCCGCAACACCTGTGGCGATCGCATTCCTACAATTGCCACAAAGTGGCTAATATATAATTTCTATGGTCTGCTAGATATATCTTTAATGCTGAGGGGAGTTGCTTTAGTTTGCTGCGTACTGGACTTTGAGTATAAATCCCGATGTTAGAAGAAATTTTAACTTTCTCCGCCGAGCATCTCGATTCCTGCGCTCATGTATATGTTGAAACTTTTAAACAAGAACCTTGGAACGAGTGTTGGAGTTTTGAAACTGCAAGGGTGCGATTGTGGGAGACACTCAATACTCCAGGTTTTGTTGGATTTGTGTTACACCATCATGAACCGCTAGGATTTATCCTTGGTTATTGCGAACAATTTTATGATGGTAAGCACTTTTTTGTGAAAGATTTTTGCGTGCGAACCGATAAACAGCACCAAGGAATAGGAACAAAGCTACTCAATTATCTGACAATCGTGCTGACTCCTATGAACGTGTCCCAAATTTTTCTTCTGACACTTAGGGACGGGAAAGCAGAGGCATTCTATAGTAAGAATGGCTACCACGTGAGTCCGAAAATTATTGTCATGTCGCAACGACTCGGCTCTAGAACAGATTCATGGACATTTTAGCGAAGAATAGCACATTTCCAGCTATTAAATATAAAACTATAATTCTAGTTTTTAAAGTATGACCAAAACCACAGATTTTTTAAGTCACCTTAACCCCAGTCAGCGTACATCTGTAGAGCATTTTTGCGGTCCCTTGCTAGTGGTTGCGGGTGCGGGTTCTGGTAAAACGAGAGCATTAACTTATCGGATTGCAAATCTGATTCTCAAACACCGTGTCGATCCTCATAATATCTTAGCTGTGACTTTTACTAATAAAGCGGCACGGGAGATGAAAGACAGGATTCAAAAAATCTTTGCCGAACAAATAGCACTGAGTCAATACAATAAACCATTGGATAAATTAGCGCCTCACGAACAAACAAGATTGCGATCGCAGGTTTACAAAACCTATATTAAAGATTTGTGGATCGGTACGTTTCACAGTTTGTTTTCCCGGATTCTCCGATTTGATATTGAAAAATACCAAGATGAGAAAGGGAGACGCTGGACGAAAAACTTTTCGATTTTCGATGAGTCCGACGCTCAAAGTGTAGTCAAGGAAATTATTACTAAAAAACTCCAATTAGACGACAAGAAATTTGAACCGCGTTCCGTCCGCTACACTATTAGCAATGCTAAAAACCAGGGACTTTCTCCCCGCGATTTTGAACGAGAACAGCCTAACTATCGCGGTAGAGTTATTGCGGAAGTTTACGGATATTACGAAGATAAGCTAGCCGAAAACAACGCTTTGGATTTTGACGATCTGATCTTAATGCCAGTTAAGTTATTTCAGCAGAACGAACAAGTTCTTGGCTATTGGCATCAGCGATTTAGACATATTCTAGTTGATGAATATCAAGATACAAACCGAATTCAGTACGATTTAATTAATTTACTCACAACCAATGGTGAGACGAGAAAAAGTGAATGGAATTGGCGCGATCGCTCAATTTTTGTAGTTGGCGATGCCGATCAGTCAATTTATAGTTTTCGCATGGCGGATTTCACCATTCTGTTAGACTTTCAAGCCGACTTTGGTGATGGCTTACCTGACGAAGATACCCGCACGATGGTTAAGTTAGAAGAAAACTATCGCTCTAGAGAAACTATTTTACAAGCCGCTAATCAACTAATTGAAAATAATACCCAGCGGATCGATAAAATTCTCAAACCAACACGGGGAGAAGGAGAAAAAATCTACTGTTATAAAGCTGATGATGAAATCGCCGAAGCCCAATTTGTCATCAATCATTTACGTAGTTTAGAACAGCAACATTCAGAATTCAATTGGGGTAGTTTTGCCGTTCTTTATCGTACTAACGCTCAATCTCGTCCCATAGAAGAGAATCTAGTCCGTCAAGGTATTCCTTACACAATTGTCGGTGGATTGAAGTTCTACGATCGCAAAGAAATTAAAGATGTTTTGGCATATTTAAGAGCAATTGTCAATCCTTACGATACCGTAAGTTTGTTGCGCGTGATTAATACTCCCCGTCGCGGTATAGGTAAAACCACAATTGATAATTTAGTTAATGCTGCCCAACAACTTAATTTACCCTTTTGGGAAATTCTCAACGACGAGACATCAGTTAACACTTTAGCAGGGCGATCGGCTAAGGGTGTCAACAATTTTGCCCAATTAATTCGCAAATGGCAAGAACAGGTAGATACTCTTTCTCCGAGTGCGATCGTGCAAGGAGTTTTAGATGAGTCTAGCTATGTCAAAGATTTACAAAATCAAGGCACGGATGAAAGTTTAGATAGACTGCAAAACGTACAAGAACTTTATAACGCCGTCTTACAATTTGAAGAAGAAAACGAGGAGGTTAACCTATCAAATTTTCTTGCCAGTACAGCTTTAACTTCCGATTTAGACAATTTGAAAGAAGGACAAGCTGCTGTTTCTCTCCTCACGCTTCATGCTTCCAAAGGATTAGAATTTCCCGTTGTTTTTCTTGTGGGGTTAGAACAAGGACTACTTCCTAACTATCGTTCGCTTGACGATCCTAAATCGTTGGAAGAAGAACGCCGCTTGTGCTATGTAGGAATTACTCGCGCTCAAGAAATACTTTACCTCACCCACGCCCGCGAACGTCGCCTTTACGGTTCCCGCGAACCTGCAATTCCATCTCAATTTCTGGCAGAATTACCCAAAGAATTACTCAGTTTTCATCTTTCTAGCCAAGCGAAAGTTCCTAATACATCGACTAGATCGACTCACCAACCAACTCAAAAGTGGAGCCATCCTCAGAATAATAGTGCTAGCAAAAATTCATCAGAGGCAGATCTAGAGAGGGACTGGCGTGTAGGCGATCGCATTTTCCATAAAAACTTTGGTATTGGCGAAGTAACTCACATTTTCGGTTCTGGTAACAAAATTTCTTTAGCAGTTCGGTTTGCTAGTCTCGGTACGCCAAAAATTGTCAATCCTAAAATCGATCCACTACAAAAAGTAGAATGAGATTGGTATTGGGTAATTGGTAATGGGTATTGATTGACGAGCGATGACTAATACAAGGAGCTTTTTATGAGTCAGGCGCGAGTACGATGGACGACTAGCGATTTAGAGTTGTTGCCAGATAATGGCAATCGCTATGAAATTGTCGATGGGGAATTATTTGTGACACGCGCACCAGGCTGGGGACACCAAAAAACTATTAAAAATATCTGTAGAGAGTTAGATCTTTGGTCGTTGCAAACTGGGTTAGGAGAAGTAGTACCTACCCCTGGCATTATTTTTACTGATGCTGATAACGTTATTCCTGACGTAGTTTGGATAAGTAAAGAGCGATTGGCTGCTTTGCTAGACGAAGCAGAACACTTGACTGGCGCACCAGAATTGGTTGTTGAGGTACTATCACCAGGGGAAACCAACGAACGCCGCGACAAAGAGGCTAAACTCAAGCTATATGCTGCTCAAGGAGTGTGTGAATATTGGATAGCAGATCCGCGCTTGCAGCAAATTCAAGTTTATCGCCGCGAACATGCAACGCTGGTTACGGTAGCAACTTTATTTACCAGTGACGAACTTACCTCGCCTTTACTGCCTGGTTTTAGCTGTGCTGTGGCAAGATTGTTTGGTTAGACGTTTTAAGATTGAGTGAGTGCGATCGCACCGCCTACATTCCTGAAAACTGTATCAAATCCAGTTTGTTTCGCCAAATCAAATCCTATAAGCTAGTCGAGGAGTATCCAGTCGAATAGCTGCAAAAACCCGTGAAATATTTTTTTCTCACTGAGGGATGGACAGTAGGTAGAGTCTGGGCATCTGACGGTTTATGGAATGAAACAGCTTGGCGGCGACGACCAGACATTCAACGACTGAACGTTTGTTTGGTAGAAGCTCATGAAAAATTATGGCTGTATCGGGTAGAAGACACGATCATGACTGTAGAAGTCAGACCCGCTACTGCTTCCAGTAATGGCACAAAACAGGCGATCGGACAAGTTGTACTCAAGCGATTAATCACTGCCGAACAAGTCATCGATCGCTTGGGAATAGCCGAAGCTATGTGCCAACTCAAAAGCATTCAATCTGTAGTACAGTGAGTGGTGCGTGGTGCGTGGTGCGCGATCGGATTTCTATTCATATTCTCCTGGCTCCTGACTCAGCAACTCCTGTACGGGCGGGTTCACCCGAAATCTTCGTCGGAGTCAGAGATCTTTGGTGAACCCGCCCCTACGACTCCTGGCTCTTGAAACCCTTGATAACTGACAACTGACAACTGATAACTGATTCTCGTATTGCATTCAGTCCCGCCAATAGTTACACTTCTTTAATAATTCTCATTTTTGTATTGAATACCATTGCTGAATTTTACAAGTCAGCTGGATCGTCCAGATCCATATCTAGTAAGACTCGGTTGATGGCAATAACAAAAAGCCGAAAAATTATCCTGTAGAAATAACTCATCGAGGAGGAGCGTAGTCGATGGGACTACCTTGGTACAGAGTACACACAGTCGTCCTGAACGATCCAGGGCGGTTGATTGCTGTACATTTAATGCATACAGCACTAGTTGCAGGCTGGGCTGGTTCGATGGCTCTATACGAACTAGCTATTTACGACCCCAGCGATCCAGTATTAAACCCCATGTGGCGGCAAGGTATGTACGTACTGCCCTTCATGTCACGCTTGGGTGTAGTTGGCTCTTGGGGTGGCTGGAACGTCATGGGCGCTCCCAGCTACGACCCTGGTTTCTGGTCGTTTGAGGGCGTTGCTGCCGCTCACATCGTTCTTTCCGGTTTATTATTCCTAGCTGCTTGCTGGCACTGGGTTTATTGGGATTTGGAACTTTTCCAAGACCCCCGCACGGGCGAATCTGCTCTAGACCTGCCAAAAATGTTTGGTATCCATTTATTCTTGTCTGGTCTACTTTGCTTTGGCTTTGGTGCTTTTCACCTCACCGGACTATTTGGTCCAGGGATGTGGGTTTCTGACCCCTACGGCATCACCGGACACGTAGAAGCAGTCGCGCCGGAATGGGGACCAGCAGGTTTTAACCCGTTTAATCCTGGCGGCGTGGTAGCTCACCACATTGCTGCGGGTGTTGTTGGTATTATTGCTGGTTTATTCCACTTGACAGTTCGACCCCCAGAACGGCTTTACAAAGCTCTGCGGATGGGGAATATCGAAACCGTGCTTTCTAGCAGTATTGCTGCCGTCTTCTTTGCTGCTTTCGTTGTAGCAGGGACGATGTGGTACGGTAACGCCACAACCCCAATCGAACTGTTTGGTCCTACCCGCTATCAGTGGGATGATGGCTACTTCAAACAAGAAATGACCCGCCGCGTGCAAGCTAGCGTGGCTGAGGGTAAGAGCTTGTCTGAAGCTTGGTCGGAAATTCCCGAAAAACTGGCGTTCTACGACTACGTAGGTAACAGCCCCGCTAAAGGTGGTTTGTTCCGCGTCGGTCCGATGAACAAGACTAATGGTATTGCTCTGTCTTGGGCAGGACACCCCGTATTCAAAGATAAAGAAGGACGAGAATTAGAAGTTCGTCGTCTGCCTAACTTCTTTGAAACTTTCCCTGTTGTTTTAACAGATAAAGATGGTGTTGTCCGTGCCGATATTCCTTTCCGGCGAGCAGAATCCAAGTATAGCTTCGAGCAAACAGGTGTAACTGTTAGCTTCTACGGCGGTGAGTTGGATGGTCAAACCTTTACCGACCCAGCCGACGTGAAGAAGTATGCTCGTAAAGCTCAAGGTGGCGAAATCATCAATTTTGACGGCGATCAAAGCACCAGATTTGGCGATCTAGCACTTGCTAAGCCTGACGGTGTATTCCGTACTAGCCCTAGAGGTTGGTTCACCTTCGCTCACGCTACCTTTGCCTTGCTATTCTTCTTCGGTCATTTGTGGCACGGTTCTCGCACGATCTTCCGCGATGTATTCGCAGGGGTCGAGGCAGATTTGGAAGAACAAGTCGAATGGGGGCTGTTCCAGAAAGTGGGTGACAAGACCACTCGCCGTAAGGAAGCCTAAACTGAGGTCAGTTGTTAAGAACGGTTAAATATATTGTCGGGAAACAATTTTTCTAGCAGTTAATGTAACCGTTCTTTTCTTTTGATTGATAAACTATCAGTAAGAAGGAAGTCGTTAGGGAATACTGACATGGAAAGCGTTGCTTACATTTTGATTCTCGCGCTAGCTATTGGTACTCTATTCTTTGCCATAGCTTTTCGCGAACCACCTCGTATTGAGAAAAAGTAAATTTTTTCGGCTTAATTCGCTAAAAATAGCCAAATCATATCCATTTTCCACCGCTGTTATCGTCCTTGATAGCAGCGGATATTCCTTTATCAGGGAGCAGGGAGCAGGGAGTAGTTAGAAGTCAGGAGGTTAGTTAGATAGCTCCGATCCCTCATCCTTCCCTTACCCCTTACCCCTTATCCCTTACCCCTAGCTATGCAATGCCCTTTCTGCCAGCATCCAGATAATCGCGTTTTAGAATCGCGTTCTGCGCAAGCGGGACAGAGTATCCGTAGGCGACGGGAATGTTTGCGTTGTCATCGCCGCTTTACAACTTACGAACGGATTGAATTTGTTCCAATTACCGTTCTGAAACAGAATGGCGATCGCCAGTTATTCGATCGCTCTAAAGTTTTACGAGGAATTGTCCGCGCTTGCGAGAAAACGGGAATTTCGGCTTTGCGGATGGAGGCGATCGTCGATGAAATTGAAGCAGAACTGCAACAACGTGTCTCGCGGGAAGTTAGCAGTCTGGAAATTGGCGAATTAGTCCTCAAACACCTGCGATGCGAGAGTGAAGTTGCCTACGTGCGTTTTGCTTCTGTTTATCGCCAATTTCAAACTATGAAAGATTTTGTCGAAACTTTGGACGATCTGTCGCGTCAGGAAGCCTCAAATAATATCCCGATTGAAGGTGAATATTGCCAGTGCCATGAATCTTCAGCTCATACTGTGGCGATCGCCGACTGAGAGATTTTATCGCGATCGCCTCCATAACTCAAACTCTATCGACTCGAACTACATCTAAAGAATTTCAGTAAATTTATTCGCAAAGCTCAGTTATAATTGTGAGTCTGTACTTAAATTGCGTTTAGATTAACTTCTCCTACGTTAGGATGGAATCAGAGATGTAGGTGTAATCTGCCTACGCTCGCCTTGCATATACATCGAGAGGAGGAAAAACCTTTCGGAGACTATTCCCAGGAAACAACCAGCATGGTCAATCAGAAAACACTTACTACAGAAATAGGCTTTACTCACGAAGATTTCGCGGCTTTACTCGACAAATACGATTACCACTTCAGCCCTGGCGACATCGTAGCTGGTACGGTATTTAGCATGGAGCCACGGGGCGCTCTGATTGACATTGGTGCTAAGACCGCTGCCTACATTCCCATCCAAGAAATGTCGATAAATCGGGTGGATGCTCCAGAAGAAGTTTTGCAGCCCAACGAAACGCGGGAGTTTTTCATTCTTACCGATGAAAACGAAGACGGACAGCTAACGCTTTCGATTCGCCGCATTGAGTATATGCGAGCTTGGGAGCGCGTCAGACAGTTACAAAACGAAGATGCAACGGTGCGATCGCTCGTATTCGCTACAAACCGTGGCGGCGCACTCGTGCGAATCGAAGGTCTGCGCGGATTTATTCCTGGTTCCCACATCAGCACTCGCAAGCCTAAAGAAGAGTTGGTCAGCGAGGAGCTACCGTTAAAGTTTCTAGAAGTTGATGAAGACCGCAACCGTCTGGTACTTTCACACCGTCGCGCTTTAGTCGAGCGCAAGATGAACCGCTTGGAAGTTGGCGAAGTCGTCATCGGTACGGTACGCGGGATCAAGCCTTACGGTGCATTTATCGATATTGGTGGTGTCAGCGGTCTGCTGCACATCTCGGAAATCTCCCACGACCACATCGATACACCTCACAGCGTCTTCAACGTCAACGATGAAGTCAAAGTCATGATTATTGACTTGGATGCCGAACGGGGTCGGATTTCTCTGTCTACAAAACAGCTAGAGCCAGAACCAGGCGACATGATCAAGAACCGCGACTTGGTTTACGATAAAGCAGAAGAAATGGCTGCGAGATATCGCGAACAAATGGCAGCTAAGCAACAAGGAATCGATCTAAATGCCCCTGCTGAGGTAGAAGAACCAGTAGCAGTGGAAGAAGAGATTCCGGCGGCTATCGAAGAGCCTGTTGCTGTCGATACCGAAGAACCTGTTGCTACCGATGCTGAGGAATTGCCAGCATCTGATGAGGATTTGCCAGCAGCAGTTGAGTAAAAAAATTATGCAAATCGCATGTAGAGACGTTACATGTAATGTCTCTACACCAAGGAGGGTTAAACCCTCTTTTTTTGTGGCGATTGCTTCTGGTGGAATAATGGGTTGTAGGGGCGCGCAGCCGTGCGTCCTTACCAAATCGCCAGATCTCGGAGGGCGGGTTTAGCCCTCAGATTGATTTGTAGTTAGACATGTCGATAAACCCGCCTCTACGATCGCGCGATCGCCTTACTCATGGGGACAAACTCAATCCTGACTTCATTGCCAATTGTGTAGACAACGCGATCGCTACCCGCGTACCCGTATGCTCGATACAGTTTCACTCCTGGTAAGGTTGCCATTAATTCCAGCGATCGAAAACCACTGGCTTGAGCTTCCATTTCACATCGTTGTAAAATCGCTCTGCCGATGCCTTGTCTTGCCCAGTCGGGATGAACGAAAAAAGCCCGAATCTTTGCCGCATCGTAATTGGGATCGAGATAGCCTGACTCGCGATCGCTATAGCGATCGCCGCCAAATAGCGTTTTGCGTTTACTCCAACCACCGCACCCCACCAACATTTGAGCAGCCTCGGCAACGAAGTACGTACCATCTACAATCAGATCTGTATCGACACCAAAAACCGTAGCGATCGCCGCCTCAATCTGCTCGTCAGTGTAATCTTCTCGACTCAATCCCCGTGCAGACGCAGCAATTAATCGTTCGATTTGGACACGCTCGTCTAGGCGTGCTTGTCGTAAAATGAAGTCCATTGCTAAGCAAAGTCAAAAGTCAAAAGTTAAAAGTCAAAAGTTAAAAGGCTGAAAGCTCTATTGCACTGAGGCAGCAATACCTGTTCCAGAAAATTACAGTAAATCTCAGGCAGAAGCGTAACACAACACGATGGTAACAATTCAATGTAAAGACAAGCGCTTCAGTAATATCCAAGCAATTGTCTTCGATAAAGACGGCACGTTAGAAAATTCTGAAGAGTATTTGCGCAATTTGGGACAAAAGCGATCGCGCCTGATCGATGCTCAAATTCCTGGGATTGGCGAACCCCTGCTGATGGCATTTGGGATTAATGGCGATCGCCTCGATCCGACAGGACTGTTAGCCGTAGGTAGTCGGCGCGAAACGGAAATTGCCGCAGCTGCTTATATTGCCGAGACTGGGCGCAGTTGGTTCGAGTCCTTGGCGATCGCGCGTCGTACCTTTGAGGAAGCTGACCAGTATATCGGTACTGCCCCTTCACCCTTATTTGTAGGCAGCTTAGAAGTCTTGAAATATCTCAGCGATGCTGGCATTAAACTGGGAATTCTTTCCGCTGCCTCTACAGAACGAGTCCGCGCCTTCGTCCAACGCCATCAACTTGAAGCTTACGTACAGCTACAAATGGGCGTAGATACTATAATCAGCAAACCTAACCCCGCCCTGTTTTTACAAGCCTGCTTATCCTTGGGTGTAGCACCCCACGATACCTTAATGGTAGGAGATTCTGCTGCCGATATTGAAATGGCACGCAATGCAGGGGCAGCGGGTTGTATTGGCATTTGCTGGGGCAGACCCGAAGCCGCTCATTTAGAAGCAGCCGACGTGGCAATTTCTCAACTCGATGAAATTCATGTGGTAGAAGTGTAGACTAATTAGCATCTGTACGGACAGATTTATCAAGCGATCGTAACTCCGACAAAGATGGTGGATGGAGCGCCCCCTTATGAGAGTACAGGCGGGTTTATCGGCAGAATTATTTGTTTATTACAGATGTTTGACTTTTAACTTTTGACTTTTAACTTTCTATGCTTGCTTCTACTCAAGAACTCCTCCAAACAGCACGACAGAATATTTACGCGATTGGAGCTTTTAATATCTATAACTTGGAAGGAGTAAAAGCGGTAGTGAGTGCAGCCGAGACGCATCGTAGTGCTGCCATGTTGCAGATTCATCCGAGTGCCTTAAAGTACGGGCGATCGGCTTTAGTAGCAATGTGTTTAGAAGCCGCACGCGCTGCTACAGTCCCTATTTCCGTTCATCTCGACCACAGTACCAATGCTAATGATATTCGCCAAGCCCTCACCGCCGGTATGAACTCAATTATGGCGGATGGCTCTCATTTACCATATGCAGAAAACATGGTGTTTACGCGAGAGATGACACGGTTGGCTCATAAATCTGGTGCAATTGTCGAGGCTGAAATTGGTCGCATCAGCGGTACTGAAGATGGCTTAACGATCGCAGAAAAAGAAGCCAAAATGACCGATCCTGCGCAAGCAGTTGAATTCGTCCGCACAACGCAGGTAGATGCACTAGCGGTAACGATTGGTAACGTTCACGGAGAATATAAAAATCCGCCCCGTTTGGATTTCGATCGCCTTGCCCGTATTCGCCGCTTAATTGATATTCCCCTTGTCTTGCATGGTGCTTCAGGGTTGCCAGGGTGGATGATTAGTCGTTCGATTCAATTAGGCGTGTGTAAGTTTAATGTCAATACTGAAATACGACAAGCTTACATGCGATCGCTCAAACAGGAAGTTTGCGCGGGTAATGGTAGCGACTTACTCGATATAGCAGGCGTGGCGATCGCGGCAATGCAGGAAGCGATCGCCGAAAAACTGCACCTGTTCGGTTCTGTGGGCAAGGCACACTTGCACGAAACCCCCTACGCGCGATCGCTAGCGGGATTAGAACGTTTTTCCCATTAAATATTCAAATTAAACCGCAGCAGACTTCATCGGATACATATCTCTCTGTTGTTCGGTGAGTTCCTCCCAGAGTCTATCCATTGCTGAATCCACAACCGAACCAACAACAGCCCCCAGCAGCGAGCCGACTACCGATCCCCCCAGAGAACCAACTAAAGAGCCAAGAAGTGCCGTACCAATCGAACCGCCAATGCCTCCTACAATTGCCCCCGCAACTGACCCAACCAACGAACCGCCAATAGAACCAACGAACGAGCAGAAAAGAGAGCCAAGTTGAAACATCTCAGTGCGCTCCTGTAGTTGTATATTTATTCTCTTACAGTACAAGAAATTTCTCTTTTTATAATAGTATGGATCGAAATTTTAACTTTTAAAAATTCATGCTTTATTAGCGAGATTCAAATATAAGGTGAGCATTGCCCACTTTTTTATTAAGTAGCTATTTCACAAATTAGACGTTTTTTAACTTTGAAACCTTGCAATCGTGCAAATCAGCATAGAGAGGACTATGACCAATATCAATTAATCCTAAAAATTGACTGCTATCCTTTGGGAGATCGCTGATTTCAATTAATATACCAAAGGATTTAATTCTATTTACTTTTGCCCAAAATTTATGACCAATAGGATATCGCTGCTTTAGCAAAAGCCATTGTTCATCATTCATGTTCATCGGTAGGATTGGTAGGTATAGAAGCTAGTATTTATCAACTAGAATACACTGTAGAATTACAGCGCAATACGAGATAAAAGCGTGGAAAGGTTAGAACATAAAAGTAAGTATCCAGACTCACCTTGAACTTAAGTTTGAGGCTAATAGCACAAGTCTACTGAAGTAGACTAACAACGATCTTGCAGCCGGACTTATCCGACTTAGGCTATAAGACTGTGAATTGATTCACAGGCGGGTGTTGCAATTGATGCAAGATCTCAGCTTTCACCTTTTGCCTGAAAAGTTTTTCTTTCTGTCTCCTGCCCTCTGCCATCTGCCATTATAAACAATAAAATACCCCTACCGACAACGCGGCAAGGGCTGAAAAAATCTCGTACAAGCCAACTATTCGATCGCCAACTGAGGCGCTTTCAAAGATACAGCTGGTGTTAGCTTTTGTTCTGCTAATGTTGGCACTGATTCCCTTAAATGAGCTGTCAGTTGTATGGTTGTTGCATCGTACATTTGAGTCAGCATTTTCGGGTACAAACCAATACCGATAATTGGTACTAGCAGACAAGCGATAATAAATATTTCTCGCGGTTCGGCATCAATTAAAGCTTCGTGAGAAGTTAATTCTTTGTTTTCTTGCCCGTAGAAAATCTCTCGCAGCATGGAAAGGAGATAAATCGGCGTCAAAATCACACCGACTGCCATCAGAAAGACGATAATCACTTTGAAAGTAGGGTTATAAGCATCGCTAGTTGCAAAGCCTACAAATACCATCAATTCTGCAACAAAACCGCTCATGCCTGGCAGTGCCAAAGATGCCATCGAACAAGTCGTCCACATGGCGAAAATCTTCCGCATCTGTTGCCCGACACCACCCATTTCATCCAACATCAGGGTATGGGTGCGATCGTATGTTGCCCCAACGAGGAAGAATAGACTCGCGCCAATCATCCCGTGGGAAATCATTTGTAAAATCGCGCCATTCAATCCTAAATCGGTGAAGGAAGCGATGCCAATGACCACAAATCCCATGTGAGAAATTGAAGAATAAGCAATTTTGCGCTTCAAGTTCCGCTGGGCAAAAGATGTTAAAGCAGCGTAGATAATATTTACTACCCCCAGAATTACCATCGCCGGGGCAAAGAAAGCATGAGCATCGGGAAGCATCCCCGCATTCATCCGAATCAGGGCATAGCCACCCATTTTCAGCAGAATACCAGCCAGCAACATATGTACTGGGGCTGTCGCTTCACCGTGGGCATCGGGTAGCCAAGTGTGTAACGGGAAGATTGGTAATTTTACGCCGTAGGCAATCAGAAAAGCCCCATACAGCCAAAGCTGAAAGTTAAGGGGAATATCTTTAGCAGCCAGCGATCGCATGTCAAACGTTACGGTATCGCCGTAAAATGCCATCGTCAAACCAGCTACCAAAATAAATAGCGATCCGCCAGCAGTGTACAAAATGAATTTGGTTGCAGCATACTGCCGTTTCTTACCACCCCAGATTGCCAGCAACAAGTAGACAGGAATCAGTTCTAGTTCCCACACTAGGAAAAACAGCAACATATCCTGTACGGCGAATACAGCAATCTGTCCGCCATACATTGCCAGCAACAGAAAGTAGAACAGGCGGGGTTTCAAAGTTACGGGCCAAGCCGCTAGAGTTGCCAGCGTCGTGATAAACCCTGTCAAAATCACCAAGGGCATCGACAAACCATCGACCCCTACCGACCAATTCAAGTCCAATTGAGGAACCCAGGCGTATCTTTCCACCAATTGCAACTCTGGATTAGCCAGATCGTACTGAGTGTAAAATGCGTAAACGATAATGGCAAAATCAATTAGCCCCACTACCAGAGCATACCAGCGCCCTGTCGATCCCTCTTTAGAAGGTGGCAGTAGCGGGATGAATAGCGAGGCAACGATTGGAAACAGAATGATTATTGTCAGCCAGGGAAAATTAGCTGTATTCATCTCTAACTAGGGAATAGGGAGTAGGGAGTCGGGAGTAGGGAGGGGGAGACAAGGGAGAGGGGGGAGACAAGGGAGAGGGGGAAGAATTTTGTCCTCCTTGTCCTCCTTGTCTTCCTTGTCCCCCTTGTCCTTCTTCTGTCTCCTGTCTCCTGTCTCCTGTCTCCTGCTATCAAGTTACGCCGAACACGATTACCATACCGAGGACTGCGGCAAACACAATCAAGGCATAGAATTGGGCGCGACCGTTTTCTAGGTATTTTAAGCCTTCACCGCTGATGAGCGTAAAGAAGCCCGTGAGGTTCACCGCACCATCGACAACGCGATAATCGACTTCCATCACTTGACGGGCAAGGCGACGGCTACCTTGGACGAACACTTTGTCGTAAATGTCGTCAAAGTACCACTTATTGAGCGATAGCTCGTAAAGCGGTCGAATTTTGGCGGCGATCGCGGCAGGATCGATCTTGCGCCACAAATACATCAACGAAGCCAAAGTAATTCCTATCAAAGAAATCCCTACCGAAGCCCCTGCCAAAGTGTAGAATTCTGTCGGCTCGAACTCGGCAGCTTTCTCCATCGCCATAGCTAAGGTTTCGCTGGGAGGATAGATAAATTCCTCAAAGTAATTAGCAAACGGCGTACCCACCAGACCAATCAGCATCGACGGGATAGCTAGGACTACCAAAGGTAGAGCCATCGTCCAAGGAGACTCGTGGGGATGTTCGCTGTGTCCGTGGCTATCATGGCTGTCGTGGCTGCTAGCGGTTGCTGCCAATTCTCGCGTATCCATCGCCCCTGGTCCAAAATTAGGTACGAGGGCTGCCGATTTCAGTTCGTGGCGGATTTCCATTTCATTGCCTCGGAATTTCCCTTCAAATGTCGAGAAATACATCCGAAACATGTAGAAAGCCGTAATTCCTGCTGTCAGGTAGCCTACACCCCAAAGTAAAGGATTCGTGGCAAAAGCTGCCCCTAGAATCTCGTCTTTCGACCAAAAACCAGCAAAAGGCGGAATTCCCGAAATTGCCAAACAGCCAATTAAAAAAGTAATTGCCGTGACTGGCATATAGCGCCGCAATCCTCCCATGAGTCGCATATCCTGCGCCAAAACGGGGTCGTGACCGACAACAGCTTCCATCCCGTGGATGACTGAGCCGGAGCCAAGGAAGAGCATTGCTTTGAAGTAAGCGTGGGTCATTAAGTGGAACAATCCCGCGCCATACGCGCCTAAACCCATTGCCATCACCATATAACCCAATTGGGAGATGGTGGAATAAGCCAAGCCTTTCTTAATGTCGTTTTGAGTAATTGCGATCGTTGCCCCTAAAAATGCCGTAAACGCACCAGTATAGGCAATCACATTCATTGCTGCTGGGATGCCTTCAAACAAGGGATACATCCGAGCGATCAAAAATACCCCAGCTGCTACCATCGTCGCCGCGTGGATCAAAGCTGAGATGGGGGTGGGACCTTCCATCGCGTCTGGTAGCCAGACGTGCAAGGGAAACTGAGCTGACTTGGCAACTGGTCCTAAGAATACGAGAACGGCGAATACAACTGCCAAGAAACTGCTGATAGAACCTGATTCAACCAGAGTTTGCAACCGTTCGCCAATTTCGCCAAACTCAAAGCTGTTGGTTGCCCAGTAAAGCCCTAGAATGCCCAACAATAAACCGAAGTCACCCACACGGTTGACGACAAATGCTTTTTGACAAGCATCTGCTGCTGCCTTGCGATCGTACCAGAACCCAACTAGTAGGTACGAACACATCCCCACTAATTCCCAGAAAATATAAATCTGGACGATATTTGGGCTGACCACCAGACCGAGCATGGAAGAACCAAACAAACTCAGGTAGGAATAGAAGCGCACGTAACCTGGGTCGTGAGCCATGTAACCATCGGTATACACCATCACTAGCAAAGCTACCGTGGTCACTACCACCAACATCATGGCTGTCAGATGGTCGATCGTATATCCCATACTTAAATGGAAATTTCCGGCTGCTGCCCATTCCAGGGTTCTGGTATAGGGCGCGTGTCCTTGGATTTGACTCCAAAGAATCGCGAAAGACAGTACCGTTGCTGCTCCCATTAAAGAGATGACAAATACAGCATTGAGTTGCCGCAGGCGGTTAGTCGCCTGATTTGCCGATATTAACCCCAGACCGACCAGCATCGCCCCGACCAAGGGTAACACCGGAATCAGCCAGGCATATTGATAGATAGCTTCCATCACTTGCGCCTACTTTGAGAACTTTACTACTAACTTACTCAATGAAGCTATTAGCTTTTTTGTCATTTGTCATTTGTCATTTGTCATTTGTATGGAACTGAGTACAAATAACTGATGATGAATAACCTCTGACGACTAATCGCTTACTCCAAACTGTTAACAATTGTGACACATGGCTCCGATCGTAAAATACCCCACCTGAGGGAACCTAGATGGGGAAAACTTACTATGACTTTAGCTTTAGTAAGGGGTAGGAGAGTAGTTAGTGGCTAGTGACTGGTGGCTAGTTGCTAGAAAACACTAGTCCCCAGCCACTTATCTTTCTAGCTCCTAGCCCCTATTTCAAGTCGAACGGAGTTAGCGTAGTCGTACTGAATTGACTTTAGGATTTGCCGAAGTTCATCTCGACTGTGTAGGCGATCTAATCGCTGTCTGACAATACCTTTCTCAATCAAAATCAGTGTGGGCAAGGTTGTGAGTCGATAAGTATTGGATAATCTAAAATTTTCATCGGCATTTACGCCCACTATCTTGACGTGCTGGCTACCATGCTTGTGAAACTCTGATAGTACAGGTTGGATTAAATGACACAACCCACACCAGGGAGCCCAAAAATTGACTAAAACTGGAACTGAAGATTCTAAAACTTCTTTTGTAAACGTCCGCTCGTTAACTGACAATATCATGTTTCCTCTAGGCGGAATTATCTGAGTTTGCTATCAACTTGGAATTATGCTACATCGATTCGGGATCAATTCAAAAGTGGGAAAGATCGATTTTGTCAGCTATTGGGGAGTCGGGAATCGCGAACTTCCAAGTAGTTAATTCTGAATTCCCCACTACCAGGGAACTTTGGCTGTAGCTTGGATCAGCAGGGGATGCGATCGCCACAATAAAAAGACAAAAATGGCAACACCTATGTATGCAGGGCGGAGAAATTCTTGCCAATATAATGTTTGCCGTCCCTGCACGATCGCTAGAAAGGGAATGATGGAGGTGCGAGACTTAACTTTTTCAAATGCTTCTGAATAACGTTGACTCAAGCGGCGATCGCCATGCCACACTCCAAAGAGATGATGTAAGACTAAGCCAATGGAAGTGACGAGGGTAAAACTCGTTCCCAACCATAAAGTATGGGCAATACACCAAATCAACTGTCCTACCATCTGCGGATGACGGGTGATGCGAATAATTCCCGTCTCGTAGAGATGGACTTCGGGTTTTTGGACTGCGGCAATTTCCAGTAAATTAAATGTAGCGGGATAAAGAAAGAGGAAAGAAACAGCAGATAGCACCCAAACAATCTCGCGCACGCCTGGGACAGCTTGTACTTGCCAGAGTTGCGCTCCGTCGTAGCGATGGTTGAAAAAGTAAATTACTAAACCGACAGCTAAAGGTAAGCTGACGCTAGCAAATAAGACACGATAAAGCCTAGCACCAATTGCTTTTTCTGCCTGCATTCGCAGGGCGGCTAAACCGCTATGGGCGATCGCAAATCCTAGTAATAGACCCAGCATGACAAAATGACTGGGCGTTAGCCAAGTGTGATTCATTTTAGGGGAAGGGACAAGGAAGACAAGGGAGACAAGGAGGACAAGGGAGACAAGGGAGACAAGGAAGACAAGGGAGACAAGGGAGACAAGGAAGACAAGGAAGACAAGGGAGACAAGGGAGACAAGGAAGCGAGAATAACCAACTACCCATTACCCATTACCCATTACCTCTCACCACCCACTTTCTATTAGTAAATTTTATATATTTTGTTCCTGTAAAGCTCCGATCGCGAATTATTAGGTAACTTTATATATTAATGTGGTGTTAGGGTCATTTTCGCGGAATGTTTCCCACTTTGAGCAGATGACACATTCGCGCTCTCTCACTAATCGAGTAGGTTGCCTGAAGTCTCCTTTCGTATTCATGGATATAGCTGTATGTCTGACCTACCTTTCACCTTAGATCAGTTACGCATTCTTAAAGCGATCGCTGCTGAAGGGAGCTTCAAGCGTGCCGCTGACAGTCTTTATGTCTCTCAACCTGCGGTGAGCTTGCAGGTGCAAAACTTAGAGCGGCAATTGGACGTGCCTTTATTCGACCGAGGCGGACGTAGAGCGCAACTGACAGAAGCAGGGTATTTGCTGCTCAACTATGGCGAAAAAATTCTCAGCCTCTGTCAAGAAACCTGTCGGGCAATTGAGGATCTGCAAAACCTTCAAGGCGGAACTCTGATTGTCGGTGCTTCTCAAACTACTGGCACGTACCTTTTACCCCGCATGATCGGCATGTTTCGGCAAAAATATCCTGATGTCGCGGTACAGTTGCACGTCCACTCAACTCGGCGCACTGCTTGGAGCGTGGCAAACGGACAGGTAGACTTAGCGATCATCGGTGGCGAAATTCCCTCAGAGTTACATGAATCTTTACAGATCGCTCCTTACGCCGAAGATGAGCTAGCCCTGATATTACCAGTGCTGCACCCCTTAGCAAAAGCCGAGAAAATCTATAAAGACGACCTCTATAAACTTCAGTTCATCGCTCTCGATTCCCAATCGACCATTCGCAAAGTCATTGACTCTGTATTAACTCGCTGCGAGATCGATACGCGACGACTCAAAATTGAAATGGAACTCAATTCAATTGAGGCAATTAAAAACGCCGTGCAGTCAGGGTTAGGAGCGGCTTTTGTTTCCGTCTCTGCGATCGCCAAAGAGCTACAAATGGGTATCTTGCACCGCTCTGCAATTGAGGGAGTCGTGGTGCGACGGACGCTAGCAGCAATTTTAAACCCCAACCGTTATCGCTCGAAAGCAGCTGATGCATTTATCCGCGAGATTTTACCCCAATTTACAACTCCAGGTTGGGGCAAGGAACTGTTAGAGTCGCCGCGAGTTGCCAAGGAAACTATAGAAGTCGTAACGCCAGAGGTCGAGGAAGTGAATTGAGTTGTTTGAGCTAGACAGCTAAATTAAAAGCTATAGGAGTGGCTAGTGGTTAGTGGCTAGGGGCTAGAAAACACCAGTCACTAGTCACCAGTCACTAGCCACCAGCCACTTATCTTTCTAGCCCCTAGCCTTTGCCGTTCATGGAAGTTTTCTGCACTCGTTTAGGCTGTCCCCGTCCGCTCAATCATTTTACCGATCTCGATAACAGCGCCATTCTCAAAACAACAGAACAAAAGTATTGCACCTGTTGCGGTATGCCGCTAATTTTACAGGGGCGCTATCTACCGGTAAAACTACTAGGACAAGGGGGATTTGGTGCGGCTTTTTTGGCACGCGATCGCTACACGCCTGGGATGCGTCAGTGTGTCGTGAAGCAATTCAAGCCTTCTGGTGACTTGAGCGCGACTCAGCTGATGACTGCCCAAACCCTATTTGAACGGGAAGCAGTCGCCTTAGAACAACTCGGCGATCGCCACGACCAAATCCCCGATTTGTTGGCTTTTTTTGAATTGAGCGTCCCGAGTTGGCAACCCAATAAACAGGAACGTTTTTTTTATCTCGTTCAAGAGTTTATCGACGGTGAAACTCTAGAAGCAGAACTAGAATCTCAAGGTCGGTTCTCCGAATCGCAGGTCTTGCAACTGCTCTACGCCATTTTACCCGTTTTACAGTTCGTTCACGAACAAAAAGCGATTCATCGGGATATCAAACCTTCTAATATCATCCGCGATCGCCACGGTAAGCTTTACTTACTCGATTTTGGTGCGGTCAAACAAGTGACGAGCCAAGCAGGAGGAGCGCAATCTGCTTCGACCGGAATTTATTCTATGGGTTTTGCCCCTCCCGAACAAGTCTCAGGCGGGGAAGTTTACCCTTCTACGGACTTGTATGCCTTGGCTGTAACCGCAGTCAACCTACTCACTGGCAAAAAACCTACAGATTTATATGATGCCGGTCGCAATCAATGGCATTGGCGAATGCATGTTGAAGTTAGCAGTGAGCTTGCCAGCATTCTGACCAAGATGCTATCAGCTCAACCCCAGCAGCGCTATCAGTCAGCTGCCGAAGTCCTTACCGCTCTGCACCAGCTCGATCGCCCCACCCCTATACCATCTACTCCCCCACCAATAACCAGGCGACCTAGTTTTGCTCTGTGGGAGGTTTTAACGGGAGCGGCTTTTAGCGGTTTTGAAGGTGCTTTGCTGGCGATCGCGCTTTCCAGCCTTTTTCCCTCTCCCGCTCTTGGTTGGGCAATCGCCGCTGTGATTTTGAGCGGTCTAGTTTTTGCCTTATCTCGTCGCTGGATCGAAAAAGTAGATTTATTAATTATTTCAGTAATTTCCTTGGTAGTGGTGGTTTTTATTCCTGCCCTGCACGCCAATCTCAGCGTTTCTAGCATTTTGGTTCTGGCGATCGGTGGCGGACTAATTGCAGTTGCCCTCACAGCTTTATTTAAAATAATTTATCAACTACTCGATCGAATTCTGTGACAGTTATCAGTTATCAGTTATCAGTTATCAGTGAAGAAAGGGTGTAGGGTGTGGGGTGACAGTGACTCCTGACCAGTGACCAGTGACTCCTGACCAGTTATCAGTTAATCATCACTTTTCTGACTTACGACTTCTCCTTGTCTCCCTTGTCTCCCCCCTCTCCCTTGTCTCCCTTGTCCCCCTTGTCTTCCCCTACTCCCCACTCCCTACTCCCTAGTTCTAATATGTCGCGTAAAAATGAAACAGTGCTTCTGCTACTATCGCTACTAATTACGCTCGGATTAGTAGGGGGAGGAGCTTTACTATTCAGTAATTTTTTTGGCAAATCGTTTGTCGGTATTGGAAATCAATCTAACTCGACTCCTACAGATGGTACTTCTGCAACTGGAAAACCAATTAGTTTTGGTGAGAAAACGTTATTTTCAGGGAAGATATTACCAGCAAAACAGGAAGGAATAGAGGCGATCGCGGCTCGAAATTGGAGTGTTGCAACCGAGAAATTGCAAGTAGCATTAACACAAAATCGCAACGATCCCGAAACCCTAATTTTCCTTAACAATGCCAAGATAGGCGATCGCAAAAGCTACGCAATTGCTGTTGTCGTTCCCACTGGTACTAGTCCTAATGGAAGTTTGGAAGTTCTACGTGGCGTTGCGCAGGCACAGACCGAAACAAATCAAACGGGGAATATTAATGGTGTTCCCTTGAAAGTGGCGATCGTCAACGACAACAATCAAGAAGACCAAGCTCAACAAGTTGCTTCAACTTTGGTCAACACTTCTGAAATTTTGGCAGTTATCGGTCACTGGGCAAGTCAAGTCACCCTTGCCGTTGCACCTATATATGATGAGGGAAAGTTAGTCGCGATCTCTCCTGTCAGTACTTCTGTTAAACTTTCCGGCATCAGTCCCTACATTTTTCGTACCGTTCCCAGCGATTATATTGCTGCAAGAGCTTTGGCAAATTATATGCTGACCAATTTACAGCAAAAGAATGCTGCTGTTTTTTTCAATCCCCAAAGTGCTTACAGCCAATCCTTAAAATCTGAGTTTGTCACAGCGGTTCTACTCGGAGGTGGAAAAGTCACATCTGAGTTTGACTTATCAGACCCTAGTTTTAGCCCAGCTAACAGCATTAACCAAGCCATCAAGCAAGGGGCAAAAGTCCTGATGTTAGCACCTAATACTGGGTCTAGTACTAGCATTATCGATAAAGCCCTACAGGTCGTGCAAGTCAACCGCAGACGATTGCAACTTCTAGGTGGTGATGCCATTTACAACTCAACCACGCTAGAGGTCGCAGGAGACGCGGCTGTGAATATGGTAGTTGCTATTCCGTGGGATATTGATACCGATCCGAAATCTCAGTTCGTGCGTCAGTCACGACAGTTTTGGGGAGCTGAGGTCAACTGGCGTACTGCTCTTGCCTACAATGCAACCAAGGCTTTGACTGCGGCAATGCAGAAGTCTCCTACTCGTGAAGGGATTCAACAAACTCTGACTAGTAATGATTTTTCCACTCCTGGCGCAGCTAATCCAGTGCAGTTTCTTCCCTCTGGCGATAGTAACGCACCAGTGCAGCTAGTACAAGTCGTGCGTCAAGTCAATACAAGTACTGGCTATGATTTCGTACCAGTGCGACAATAGCAATTTGGGTGCAACCAAACGAAAAAAACAATGACTTGGGTAGATTTTGCAATTCGCCTGCTACTGGCATTCATTCTCGGTGCGGCAATTGGCAGCGAAAGACAATGGCGGCGAACTCGCTCGGTACTGAAAACAAATGTGTTGGTGTCTCTTGGTGCTGCTATGTTCGTCATGCTCTCGGCAATGATTCCCGGCGATGCCAGTCCTACACGTATAGCAGCCCAAGTTGTCTCTGGCATTGGCTTTTTGGGTGGCGGTGTAATTTTGCGGGAAGGAACCAGCGTGCGCGGACTCAATACCGCAGCTACCCTCTGGTGTGCTGCTGCCGTGGGTAGTTTGGTCGGGGCGGGATTGCTATTTCAAGCTTATTTTGGCACTTTAGCAGTGGTAGGAGCAAATCTACTTTTGCGCCCGATGGTACAGTGGTTTCAGCAGTTAGACGAGCAATTGATTACGCACACAAAAGCAGAAACTCGCTATTGCTGTCGCCTCATTTGTTTAACTGAAGACGAAGTAGCTGTGAGGGCTGTGCTACTGGCACAAACCACACCAGGACAAATGATATTGAATGAATTGTCTAGTAAAAATATTAACAGTAAAGATCTCGATAACTTCTCTTCAGTAGAAATCAAGGCAGAATATACTTCCAATGGTCGCAACGATCTGTTGATGGAAGAGATTGTCATGCAGTTGCGATCGCAAGTAAAAGTGACTGCAATTAAGTGGGAAGTAGTTACAGAAGATACAGATTGAGCGGAGCGCGATCGCCAAACTCTTTACTGCTATAGTTAGGTAAATCTCTTATACGTATAGGCTCAGACTCAGTAAATTTGCGTAAGTAATTTCACGGTTAAAATCAGCTGCATTATATTTTTTCCGTAAAATTACGGTTGGTACGCAAGTAGTTGTGGCTCTATTTTGTTTGGTTATGGGTCAAATCAAATATTATTTATCTATATGTTAAAAAAACCAACTTTCAAGCTGTAGCTTTGTTTGTGGGTATTCATCTCGTACTATTATTGCGATCGCCCAAAGTGCTGTTGCTAAAAAGAATATGATTTAGATCCTTATAGATTCTTCGACATCTGGGTTGTACCAAGTCATGGCGATACAGAAAATATGAGGCTGGGAAAGTTATCTAGAAATGTCTAACAATACTTGACTTAACTCCCGTTCCAAACTTTATGTTGCAAAGCAAAAAAAACACTGTCCTGGTTCTCTATCTCATCGCCCTCTGCTTGATCGGTCCGCTAATTTTTTGGTTGAGTTATCGCAGTGGTAGAGGAGGGCAACAAGCAACTCAACCATCTCTCAATGGATTGCTCAATCCCCCCAACCGCAACCCAGCTTTGCAAAAGCGAATTAGTTTAGGTAATAAAGTTTTATTTACTGCCGACAATAATCCAGACAAACAAGCAGGGGTACAAGCTTTTGCCGCAGGAGATTTTTCCACGGCAGTCACCAAATTTAATGCGGCTTTGCAGGTGAAGCGCAACGATCCCGAAACGTGGATTTATTTAAATAATGCTTCGGCAGCTGCAATTAGCAATACAGTTAAGATCGGTGTTAGCGTTCCTGTAGGAGGTAACTTAAACGTTGCCAGAGAGATGCTGCGGGGCCTGGCACAGGCACAATACGAAATTAATCACGGTGGTGGGATTGGCGGCAAGCTGGTTCAAGTGCAAGTTGCCAACGACGATAATAACCCCATTGTTGCCAAACAAATCGCGGCTGAATTTGCCAACGATCCAGATATTCTCGCAGTAGTAGGACATAACTCTAGTGATGCATCCATCGCCGCTGCTCCCATCTATCAAAAAAGCGGTTTGGTGATGATCTCGCCCACGAGCGTAGCGCGTAACTTAAGTGGAGTTGGGAGATTTATCTTTCGGACTACGCCAAATTCAAGAGCAATCGCCGATGCTTTGGCTAGCTACGTCGTGAAAACAGCACGCAAAACCAGAATTGCGATCTGTGCGGATTCTCAGGCAGAAGCAAGTCGCTCGTTTCAAGAGGAGTTCACTTCTAGCGTGTTTGAAAATGGCGGTTATATCACCAGTACCCCCTGCGATTTTGCTGCTACTAATTTTAACCCTAGCGAAATTCCCTCTCAAGCAGTCAGCGATGGAGCAGAAGCTTTGCTGCTAGCACCAGATGTAAATAGAATGGGTCGTGCAGTGGAAGTAGCGCAAGCAAATCGCAGTCGATTGACTTTGTTCGGCAGCCACACAATGTATACGTACGACACGTTGCAGCAAGGACAAGCTGATGTTAATACTATGGTGCTTTCTGTACCTTGGCATCCTTCTGCTTTCCCCAATAGTTCTTTCATTGCCAATGCTAAGCGGTTTTGGGGTGGGGCTGGTAATTGGCGAACTGCATTGACTTACGATGCAACAATTGCTGTTTTCACGGGTTTAAAAGCGAGTACGAATCGCGAACAGCTACAGAAAGCTTTATCTAATACTGGTTTTATGTTTAAAGGGGCAACTGGGATAGTCAAGTTTTTACCGTCAGGCGATCGCCAAGAATCAGGAACTCTAGTCAGAGTTCAGCCTGGTAGATACTCCGGCACTGGTTACGATTTTACTCCGCTACCTAGTTCGGTTGACACGAGCCTTCGTTGATCGAGAGACGACGCAGAGAAGTTCCACGCAGAGTCTCTATTATCTAAATAAATACAACCATAGGGGAAGTACCAGTGGTAGCAAAACCGTACTGAGAACAATCGTACTGGCAGCTAGCGGACGATTGAGGTTGTACTCTTCTGCTAAAATCGCATTGGCGAAAGCACTTGGCATTCCAGACATCAAGACTAAAGCCAAGCGTGCTTCGTGGGGAAATCCCAAGCATGTTATTACCATTCCTGCCAAAATGGGCAGAACAAATGTCTTGATCGTACTGGGAACGATCGCCCCTCGTAGATTTTCAATTCCTTGAAGCCGTGATAATTGCATCCCAATCAACAAAAAAGCTCCAGGTATGACTAAATAGACTATTGCTTGAAGTAAGGGATCGATGAAACTGACAATTTGCCAAGGTTTACTATAGTAACCCAGCGCAAACGCCCATAAAGCAGGAACGCGCAAAATGTCTCGCCATGCAGCTTTCCATTTATTATTTGCTGTGGTTTGCCCAAAATAACTTGCTAAAAATACTCCCAGTCCGTAACTACCAATTAGATTGTGCGTTACGCCATACAACACTACCCAAACTAAATAGTCTTGACTGACAAAAGCTGGAACGATCGCTAACCCGATGAAGCCGGTGTTTCCCAAAATTGAAGCGAGGACAAAACTACCTTGTTCAGCGCGATCGTTAGGATAAAAACTATCGGACAATTGTTTTACCCATGAAACCGAGCGGTACTGAGTCAGTTGTTTGAGTAGCTGTAAACTGACATAAGCTAAGCCCAAACCCAACAGCAATATTGCAATTGTCAAGATTGGGGGCAACCAAATCGATTGCGATAAATTTGACTTGCGCGTCAGTACTAAAATTTGCAAAGGTACACCCAGCCAGTAAAGAAGGCGACCTAGCAAATTGGGAAAGGAACGAGGAATTATTTCTCTTCTGAATAAGAATGCACCCAGACTCGTACAAAAAACGCTTGCTGTAATTTCTATCATCAGTTTCGTTCTATCTCAACAGCACCCATGAATTAGCAATTCAACAACCACATTTTCAAGTTAAATCGCGATCGCTTGGTTTAGTTTCGCTACTATTGCGTAACAAATTAAGCTCTCATTACGTAACAATTAAAACTAACCCAACAAACAAATTTGCCTCTGTATCAAGTCACAATCTATAGCTTTACTAGCATTTCCATGCAGAGGCACAGAAGCTAAAAAGCTAATCTTCAGATTTTACTCAACCGTGCAGCAAAAATGCTGCAACCAAAGTTACAGTAAAAATACGATAAATCTCAAAGCTATTCCATAACACTAAGAGCAATTAAAATTTTGATGAATAAAATTAAAATACAAGATTAACTCTCTTGAAATAAAAAATTTGAATACCATCGAATAAACAAAGAACACTTCGATCGATTCTGAAATGTCTTGTCAGATTTTAACTACAATAATTAAATATAGTTATACAGCGATAAATATTTGAGCGAGCTATAGCAGTTCTAAATGATTTGTAAAGTAGGCTTCTAGCCTGCTCCACATTCATGAATCAAATAGGATTGCTCTAGTAGCTAGCGATCGCTGTCAATATTTTTTGAAAAAATTAATTTATCCATTTAATTTATTTGATAGTTCTAGCGTTATTGCGAGCGTAGTTTGCTCTAAGTTGCAAGTATAAAATAGTACTTTTTCGTTGATTGTATGCGGTTAGAGCAATTTCAAAATGCGCTTCTTTCATGAGTAATAATATTCCGTATCAGTTAACACAATTTATAGTAGTGCGATCGCAATATCACAGAATTAATCTAAGTTTTTGCAATTCATTATTTAGCGATCGAAGTATGAAAGACATTAGTAAAACTGCGGCGAAACCAAATACAAATACTAGCTCTATGACAAAACTTACCAAAGCTATGTCCACCTTTGAGTTGACAAGCAAACAACAACAATTCCAGCAGTATCAACAGCAACTAGAACAACAGCAACAGCAATTAATCATTCGGCAGCAACAACTAGAGCAACTCACAGCTGAACTAGCTGCTTTGAGAAAAAATCGTTCCCAGTCTACATGGAGCTTTCGATTTAAATCGGCTCGACTCAAAAACTTCTTGGCTAAAATTCACGGCAGCTCTAAATATCAACCCCGCTTTCCTTTAAAGCAAATTGTTTTTTCTTACATAGGTAGTTTTATTGGCATTGCCGCGCTAGCTTACATCAGCGTTAGTACGCATTATCCTCTAATCGCAGCTCCTTTCGGAGCGGCTGCCGTTTTATTATTTGCTGCACCCGATAGTCCTCTAGCACAGCCACGCAACTGTATTGTAGGCAATTTTCTCGGCGGATTAGTCAGCTTAATTATGGTACATTTATTCGGCTCAGAACCTTGGGTAATGGCTTTAGCTGTTGCTACAGCAATCAAAGTCATGCAACTGACAAAAACTCTCCATCCACCAGGAGGAGCAGTTGCTTTAGTAGGAGTGATGAGCCGTGCTGAATGGAGTTTTCTATTCACGCCAGTATTAGCAGGTTCAATTGTTTTAGTCTTTTGTACTTTTGTTTTTAACAATCTCATGCCAGGTAGAACTTATCCAAAACACTGGTTGTAATCTGTAGAAGGAGGCAGAAGTTAGAAAATTAATTGTGAAAAAGCTGCAATTAATGCTACGAAATCAAAAACTTTTCTGATGTAAAATGTTGATTTTGTTGGTATAAAAACTAATATAGCAATCCAAATTGATTTGTGAACGTTTTCCCTGTAGAGACGTTCCATGTGTGTAGAGACGTTACATGTAACGTCTCTACAGGAACAATCGATTTCACGATTCATTTAGAATTGCTATATCCACTTCTGACTCTTCTTTATTAAAAAGCTTGTGATTCAGGAAATTAATTATGAGTCAGATCTATCTAAAAAGAAAACGAGCCGTTATAGTAATTTTAGCTACAATTTTTGCTGCGGGGATAGTCACAGTAACTCCTGCAATAAATTTAGAATTATTCAAGCAAATATTTTTGACGGTTGCTGATGTTGCTATGTGTACTGTTGTCTGGGATATATACTTTGATGAGGAACTAGCAACTAAGGATACTAAATCTATACTTTTAGAATTAGGACTGATTAGTATAATTTCTGCCGTTACTGCATTCATTACGGCGAAAGCAGTTTTAGCTTTACTAGGAAGATTAATTATATTAGTAGGAGCATTCGGCTGGGTTATAGCGGGGATAATTGCTAGCGTAACTACAGCTATTTTGGGTATAGCTTGGTTATTTTACTGCGACGATCTTTTCAGACACTCTAATCACTAGGTTAAATAAGTCGTAATTTGTAATTCGTAAGTCGTAAGTAAGAAATTCTTACCCTTACCCCTATTCTCATGACCAACGATCGTGACTTTATGTAGTTGTGTGTATACTATTTGTGCCAAAAGCCGCTAAATATATATAGTTAATCGTCCTGACAAGATTAAGGTTAGGTTATGATAAAACAGACATAAGAGTTTAATTCATAGGATTACTGAGAGCAAAACACTTAACTTAAGTACTTTGATTTCATCATAGGACGATCGCTTGAATTAGAGGCGATCTCACAGGGATGCAACACTGCTTTGCTGCGGGGATAATCTGTACGCAAGCAAGTATATGTTGCACTTATTACAGCACTTATCATTCTGTTATGTCGTCGCAAAAAAATGAAACAGCTGTTCTCGTTCTGACTCTATTGATCGTAGCTGGGGGTTTAGCTGGTGGTTTTTGGTGGCTGACGAGAAATTCTAGCACTAGTGTCGAACTCAGCGATCCTCAGCCAAGATCTATTTCCACCCCCAACACATCCGATATAACTTCAGATCCAGAATTGACTGGCTCAAGTTTTAGCAGTGTTTCAGGCATTCCTAAAGGGTTATTCAGCTATGGTGGTAGTACTTCTTGGGCAGCAATTCGACAAGCGATCGATCCGCAAATTAGGGCAGCTTATCCAGAATTTCAGTTACGATTTGTAGAACCGACAAATGCTTCCCCAGGAACTAGTATTGGTATTCGGATGCTGATTGAAGGTAGGCTTACCTTTGCTCAGTCGTCTCGACCCTTACAAGATCGAGAGGTATCTCGCGCTCAGCAAAGAGGATTTAATTTAAAAGAAATTCCGGTAGCAATTGATGGTTTAGCGATCGCAGTTCACCCCAGCCTAAATATACCAGGACTAACCTTGGCACAGCTGCAAGCAATTTACACTGGTAAGGCAAATAACTGGAAACAACTCGGTGGTCCTAACCTGCCGATTCAACCTTATTCTCGTCCGATGAGCGAGGGTGGTACGGTCGAGCTTTTCGTACAGGATGTTTTAGCAGGTCAAGCATTAGCTGCTAATGTTGAATTTGTCAGTACGACAACTCAAGCTCTCCAAAAGCTAGCTAGTAACCGTGGCGGAATTTACTACGCCTCGGCTCCAGAAATCGTACCTCAGTGTAGGATTAGACCCTTACCGCTAGGTCGTCAATCAGGGCAATTTACTCCTCCCTACCAAGAACCTTTAGTAACAGCGAATAACTGTCCTCAGCGGCGCAATCAGCTCAATACAGATGCTTTTCAAACCGGACAATATCCTCTGACACGTAACCTGTACGTTGTCGTCAAGCAGGATGACGATTTAGCACAGCAAGCAGGAGAAGCTTATGCTAAATTACTGCTGACGCAGCAAGGACAGTCGGCGATCGCTAACGCTGGATTTGTGCGAATGCGCTAGGCATAGGATTATAGAGAACGCGAAGTTTCGCGTCTCTATAATTCAACTAGCTCGATTGATTGAATCGGCTGGCAAACAGATGAGATTATCTTCTTGGGCGATAAGTAAACCGCGTTGGCGTAACTTACCCATTAAACGAGTCACCGTAACTCGCGTCGAACCGATCGCACTACCAATTTGGGCGTGCGTCAGCGTAAACGGTAGAGAGTATCCGCGCAGAATCTCGGGATCTTCTTCACTTGTCGCTGGTTGTCCGTATTCTTCTACCAGCAGGGTTAAGAATCCCAAGAGACGATCGATCGTCCGTCGCTGTCCTAAAGCACTCAGCCACAGTAACTTGCGCTGATGTTGGTAGCGAAATGCATCGAGAACTTCCCGCCGAAAGTGGGGCCAGTTATCCAAGTCATGCCAGTACATCCACACGACTAAAGTGGGTTCTACGTGGGCATAAGCTTGGAGCGTAAACGGAGATTGGGCAACAATTTCAAACGGCTGTCCAGCGCCAACAAAGCCTAAAAAAGCTTCTTCAGGTGTTCTGTTGATGCGCCGAGATGATAGCTGACTAGTTGCGCTAACTTGAGCTGTACCTACAAGTCGCACAGCACCTCTTTGAACGAGATAGAGCAGTCCAGGTCGAGCTGGAATGCGTTCGTCTTTACTAAAAGAGCGAACGCGATAGTGTTCCTGCGCCCAGTCAAGAATCCGTTGCCAGGTTAAAAATGGTCTTTGCGACTCTGGAGAAGCGGATGGGGAATGCATAATTTGCAGCAGTTGGCGATAGACGAAACGTCACTGTGAAGCTCACCTATTGCCAAATTGGTTGGCAGGTGAACTCCACTCCTCAAACCAGTAATAGCAATCGCAGCTAAGCGAACTTAGCCATAGATTTGTTTTATCTGTCTTGCAACACAATCCTAGTATTCTCAATCACTCAATTACTCGATCAAGTCTCCTGCTTTTCAGTTTTTTTATCCGTATAGTTCATGTTTAAAACAACAGATAAGTGTAAACAATCAAACCAGGGAATTGCAAGTAACAGTTGTACAAATGATTGTAGTTGAGCTAGGGAAAATTGTGACAAAATATTGTCAACAACATAGGACTGAGTTTTTTTGTACCGTAAATCTACTGAAATCACCAGATTTTTTAGCGAAAACTCATAGATCTTTCAGTACGATCGCGGATGAACGAACGCTCCAGTAATAGTAAATTTCGCTAGGGCATAGTATTCTCAGGTAGCCATTCAAAAAATAGGGGTTAAGCAATTCGTTTGCATGGAACCTTGGTAAATCCCCCAGGTAGGGATAGGGATTTTAACTATAAATTAAAAGTGGATCACCGATCGCCTCCATTAGCTGAGTTAACACCTAAGCAAGCGCTGTTACAGCAGATACAAGCAGCGCTAAGTTTGTATATATTAGACACTCCATCCTTAACAGATCGCAAAAGTTATATTCCTTTACAGTTATCTAAACAGCGCCCGGTTGTTTACAGGTGCGCGATCGCGTTTAAATTAAGTAAACTTGTCAACTCCCCAACTATAGAAGTTGCCCAATCTATATCGCAGCTAATTGCCCAACAAGATTGTCAACAAAACTTGATTCTTCAAGTTGTTCCCCCAGGGTGGATCGACCTAGAATTACCTCAACCCAGTCTGGCTGCTTGGTTGCAACACTGGATTGAGACACTACCCTGTTTAGGGAGCAGGGGGGAGAAGAGAGCTGAGGGAGCTGAGGGAGCTGAGGGAGCTGAGGGAGACATTACCAATTACCAATTACCAATTACCAATTACCAATTACCAATTTCCTATTCCCTATTTCCCATCCAATACGCTCATGCTCGTTGTTGTTCTCTATTGAAAATGGCTCATGAGGAGAAAATAATTATAATTAAGTCAAAAAACTCTGACATTAAGTCTTCATGTCTACAGGTCATATCACCTCAACCTATTCCTTGGTTGAGTGAAGCAAAAATTTGTTTGCATCACCCATCCGAGTTAAATTTACTCCTCGAATCGATTGGAGTATTAGACGCTCTCTATTGCCCCGATCCTACTCGCAAGTCTTTAAATTGGTTGAAAGTAGCTCTGAATCTGAGTCAAGCTTTTCAAACTTTTTATAGTCAATGTCGCATTTGGGGAGAGGTCAAAAATCAAAATCTCAACTTAGCACAAGGGCGACTTGGCTTAATAGCGATCGCTCAATCTGTATTCAGAATTCTATTAGTAGAAGTACTAAATAGTTGCGCACCCTTAGAACTTTGAACTAGCGAACAGTATAAAACTGGTCACTAGTCACCGGTCACTGGTCACTGGTCACTGGTCACTGTATAAGGCATCTTGCTCTATAGGCAAATCTTATCTGTCTTTAGGTAGAAATTAGCGTTCAAGGGGGTGACAAATCAAGAACATTACTCTAATATAAGGGTGTGTGAGGAGCGAACCAGTCAGGACACCAAGACGAAACACGGACAGTCGTTGGTGTCCTTTCTGATTTTTGGTCATTCGTCGTTAGTAGAACGCTTGCCAATGACAACTGACAACTGACAAATGACTGATTTAAAGTAAGAATTTTTCAATTGCAACTGCAACACCATTTTGCTCGACACTAGGCGCTACCCACTGAGCGATCGCCTGTACGTCAGATGGAGCATTACCCATCGCTACACCGATCCCGGCATACTCTAGCATCTCTACATCGTTAAAGTTGTCACCAATTGCCATCACGTTAGCAGCAGTGATTCCCAGGAGTTCTTCAGCTAAGTAACGCACGCCTACACCCTTATTAATCGAAGGGTTGGTTGCTTCAAAGAAGGTAGCAACGGATTTAGTCAGGTACAGTTCAGCAGGGGTATATTGCTGGCGCAGACTGCTGAGTAAGTTATCGATGATTTCGGTATCGTCGCACAGAGCTAATACTTTTGTTGGTTCTGTTGTTAAAGCTTGGCGTAAATCTCCCACCGCGATCGCTTCAATCCCAGAGCGTTCGGAGTAAAGTCGAGTTTCAGAAGTCAGTTCGCGCACGTAGAGGCAATCGTTGATATAGAAATGAACCGAAAGCAGCGATCGCAATTCAGGTTGCTCGAAGTAATCTAACAGTTGAATTGCTGTTTGCTTGGCAACAGTCCAATGACGGTGCATTTTCTGGGTAGCTGGATCTTGAATCCAAGCACCTTGATAGGCAAGTAGAGGCAAAGTCGAACCTATCTCATGATGGAAACGTAGGGCAGAACGATACATTCGTCCTGTTGCTACAGCCACTTGTATGCCTTTTGCCCGCACTGCTTGAATCGCTTTTTTAACTTTGGCATGAATTTGATTTGACTTACCCGCGATCGTCCCATCAATATCGAGGACGAGTAATTTAATTTCTTGGTTCATAACGGGGAGTCAGTTATCAGTTATCAGTTATCAGTTATCAGTTATCAGGAAACCGTAGGGGCGGGTTTAGTCAACAATTCATGGCTACGACCAAAAATCTTGCCGCAAAACCCGCCCGTACAGGAATAATTCCGAATTCCGAATTCCGAATTCCGAATTCCGTTCTAAGGTGCATCTGGCGCGGGAGCAGTTTGTTCGGGTGTTGCAGGTGTAGTCAGAGCCGGAGATGTGACTGGTGGTTGTAATTGACCTTGGGGAATAAAATTAGGTGCAAAATCCAAAGGGCGATCGCCTGCACTAATACAAGTTTCCATTGCTTGGGTAGGAGCTAACTCATTAATTTCTCGCCGCAATCCAACGACACATTCAGCATAACGAATTGGTAATAAACTGCGACCGCAAAAATCTAATACTCCTGGTACGGGCTGCCCTTGACTATTTTCGCTAATGCCAACGACACATCTTGACAACTCTACAGGTCGGCGGGCTTGGGTGCAAGTTGCTAAAGCATCTTGGGCAGAAATTTCCGTCTGCCCCTCAATTCTCGTCACGCAACGAGCGACATCCTTCGGGTAAAGCGCTCCCGCACAGGCTCTTGCTGCTGCTTCCGGTGAAACTCCAGAATTGAGCATTCGCCCCGTACAAGCACGATAGCCGTTGCGTAAAGAGTCGGTGACAATTTCAGCCCCAGTTGCAGGAAAATTGCTACCGATCCAACCGGCGATCGCCAAAGAGCCAGCCACTAAATACATTGTTTTCCCCATAACACTCCCACCAAGAAATTTGTAAATAACTACAATTTGAGGGTATCAGTTATCAGTTATCAATTATGAGTTATCAGCGACCAGTTGTCAGTGACTATTGGCTGGTGACTAGTGACTAGATGAAGAATTCTACGACTAGCCACTAGCCACTAGCCACTAACCAGGGCTTTTCAGACACAAGCTTTTAGACTTATAATTATAGTTTTGGAATAGTTCGCGCAGAATTAAGCAGAGGAAGATTGAATGTCCCGCTATCGAGGACCAAGACTAAGAGTTGTTCGTCGCCTGGGCGATCTGCCAGGTTTGACTCGGAAAAATGCCAGACGCTCCTACCCACCTGGACAACACGGACAGGCTCGCAAGAAGCGTTCTGAGTATGCTATTCGTTTGGAAGAAAAGCAAAAGCTCCGCTTTAACTACGGCTTGACTGAAAAGCAGTTGCTGCGTTACGTGCGGCGGGCAAGAAGAGTGACTGGCTCTACCGGACAAGTGCTGTTGCAACTGTTGGAAATGCGTTTGGATAATACCGTTTTTCGCATGGGTATGGCTCCCACAATCCCAGCAGCGCGGCAGCTAGTCAATCACGGTCACGTTATGGTAAACGGTCGTGAAGTTAATATCGCTAGCTATCAATGTCGTCCAGGGGAAGTCATTGGGATCAAAAATAAAGCGCAATCGCGGCAGTTAGTAGAAAATAATCTCCAGTATCCTGGTTTAGCAAACCTACCCAGCCACCTCGAATTTGATAAGAATAAGCTGGAAGGTAAAGTTAACAGCGTCATTGAGCGCGAATGGGTCGCCCTGCAAGTGAACGAACTGTTGGTAGTTGAATACTATTCCAGACAGGCTTAATTTCGATGGCTGCACTCGTGCGGCTGCGGTGCGCCATTGACGATCCTATGATTAAGTTTTGTAATTTTTAATATCAAGCCCTCCGATTCCGTCAATTGGAGGGCTTGTTGATTTTTACCCGTTTGATTTTGGATGAGGGCGCACAGAAATTGGGGGTAGGGGCGCGCAGAAATTGGGGGTAGGGGCGCACAGCTGTGCGCCCCTACTATCCGCCAATTTGCGACATGGTACGGGCATAAGTTCCGGCAGATGTTCCAGATTCTCTTTGTTTGTAATTAATCTCCGATTTCAGGGCAAGTAGTTGGGCTACTCGATCGCGAATTTCAGTAGTAGGAACGCCAGCGCGCAGGGCAGATTTAAGGTCAATTTGTCCCATTTCGTTGAGCAGACAGGGACGCAACCAGCCATCGGCAGACAGACGCATCCGATTGCAGCGATCGCAAAAACATTCTGACATTTGGCTGATAAATCCCAGCGTCCCTTTTGCCCCAGGAATTTGAAATACGTCAGCAGGTCCATTACCCCGCACTTGCGACTCGACTAAGCCGTAAGCCTCGCAGATGCGCTGGCGTAACTCAGCCGAAGCAACCCAACCGCGATCGCCAAATAGTTGTGAGTTACCGATAGGCATAAATTCAATAAACCGGACGTGCCAGTAACGAGTTAGGGTAAGGGCAGCTAAATCTAAGACTTCGCAATCATTTACCCCAGGAATCACGACGACATTCAATTTCAAGGGGTCGAAACCCACCCGATGCGCGGCGAGAATGCCGTCCCAAACCTGCTGCCAACGGGAACGTCCGCGACTGCCCACAATGCGATCGAACACTTCAGGATCGAGGGAGTCGAGGCTGATATTGATCCGTCTTAACCCGGCATCGTAGAGATTTTGTGCCTTGTTTGCCAACAAAAATGCGTTTGTTGTCATCGCCAGGTCTTGAGTTTGAGGTAGAGTTGCGATCGCCCGGACAATTTCCACAACCTGCGGATGCAGTAACGGTTCGCCGCCAGTCAATCGAAATCGCGTAAACCCTACTGGAATGAATACCTCGCGAATTAAAGTTAGCAATTCCTCAGCCGTCAATAGCTGTTGTCGCAAAATATAATCCAGCTCTGCACCTTCGGGCATACAATACTGGCACCGAAAGTTACAGCGATCGATTAAGCTAATTCGGAGGTAATCTACTTGATTCATGCTGTTGATTCGGGTGAGAAAACGGGAGTCGGGAGTTGGGAGTCGGGAGTCGGAGGTGACGACTCACTACTCACTACTTACCACTCACTACTCACCTTTATTGTGCAGAATTAGTCGCGCTTGTTGCAGGCTCCTGTGTTACTAATTGCGGTTTCCGTAAGTGACGCAAAACTTGCGTAAGAGGCTGGCTGCGCGGTTCGCGGACGAAAATTAAGGGAAATAAAGCAAGTAAGCGCACAATAGCAGAAATAATAAATACTCCAGGTAGACCGCCGATCGCATCTAAAGTTGTGAGTTGACTGCCTACAGTTGTCCCCAAAGCGCCAAATACCCCAGCAGTGGCAGCAGCGATCGCAAAATAACTGGAAGGATGGGACTTGGGTGCTAATTCCATTTGGATATTGTTACTACACAAGTCAATTGCTGCCCACAGGGAACCTTTAACCAGGTGAATGAGCGGCAACCACAACCACAGCGATAATAAGTTATTTCCCGTTCCCAGCCAAAATAAAGGTAAAACTCCAACTAAAATCCCTACTATTAACAATAAGGGACGATTCCCCAGGCGATCGGCTAGCTTACCCCAAATAAGCAGCATCACCAAGTTCGTGCCTGCATGGAGACTCGTATATAAAGACACCCAATTGAGGTCTAGTTTTAAATTGTCTAGCAAGTAAAGGTTATAGAACGGCACGATTAAGTTAACCGCAAATGCCCACAAACCGAAGTACAGCAGAAATTTGACAAAATTTAAATCTCGGAACAAGCTAAAAATTGGCGGCGGTTGTATGACTTCTGCTACTGCTAGAGCATTTGATTTTGATGGCGATAACAGCGATGGTGGTGGCAATTGGGGATTGACATCGACCATAAAATTTTGACACGCCAAACTGAGAATTCCTGCAATAATTCCCAATCCCAAGACGATCCCGTATCCTTGAATGGTGCTACCAGGCAGAATTGAAATCGCAAATCCGGCTAGTGGTACGGCGATTAAAGTCGTCAAACTTGCCGCACTATTGCGCAAGCCAAAATATCGACCCCGCAAGCGATGGGGGACTAAAGCCGCCATCCAGCTCAACCATGAGGAAGTCCCTAAGCCTGCAAGAATGTTACTAGCAAAAATTGTTACCAAAGTCAAACTGACTAATTGGTGAGAGTTAGCATTAAACCAACCGATCCAACAAATACCTGCGATGGGAATTAACCATAACAGTCGTGCGGGGATAAAAGTCCACCAACAAAAAAAGTGACGGCTGCTACTTCGTTCGGCTAAGTATGCTCCTAATGGTTGTAGTAAACTCGTCAGCATTGGAATCGAAGAGAGCATTCCAACTTCTAAAGGATTTGCCCCCAACTGAAGCAAAAAGTTAGTTAGTAAGACACCACTGGTAACGCTAGAAAAGATGGCAGCAAAAACACCATCGATAGTAGAAGCCTTGAGGCTAGTCCGAAGGACGGGTTTAGAAATTATCGGCGGCTGGTGGGTGGTGGTTAATTCTGTTACAGCCGCTAGAGGTTGCGTATTGCTGAGAGCTGACAAGGTTTCTACAAGAGTTGAGTAAATAATGAGTTTAGGCGATCGCGCTCTGCCAACTTAACATTTTTCAACGCCTATAATTAGCGGTCGAAAAGGCTCGTTTAGCAGCATTTCGAGCAGCATAAGTTAGCCCGAAAGAGGTAGGCAAGTGTCAAGGGGAAGAAAGATTTTGATATGAATTGGTAATGGGTAGTTGGTAATGGGTAGTTGGTAGTTGGCGATCGATACTACAGTCAAACTATTCTGAAGTTTGAAAAGTGGAGGGAACTTATGTATACGGGTACGGTTTTTAATGCCCCTTGGGATAAGTCACTCATTTTCAGTACTATGCTCTTTAGCTCTATTTTGCTAGGGGTAGCTTTGATTGGCTTATTAGTAGGGGAAGAACGGAACAATTTTTTCTGGCTACTAGCAATGGTTGTACTACCTCTAGCAATTCTTATTGCATCGGCGCTGTTCGGTGTTAGAGGATACAAACTAACAAATGACGCACTTTACATTCAGCGCTTTGGCTGGAATTCTAAGATTCCATTAACGCAGCTAATCAATGCTGAGAGCAATCCGCACGCTATGGACAACTCGCTACGAACGTGGGGAAATGGGGGATTATTTGCGATAACTGGACGGTTTCGCAACGATCGCCTTGGTTCCTATCAAGCTTATGCTACCGATCCCCTGCGATCTGTAATTTTGAGATTTCCGCAGCGCACGATCGTCCTGACTCCAGATAATCCAGAACAGTTTGTCAGAGAAGTGCGATCGCGGCAAATGATGTAGGTAAGTCAAAAGTTAAAAGTCAAAAGTCAAAATCAGCCACTCACTAATTACAAATGACGAATGACAAATGACCAATGACACTTTATCGAACTAACTGAGCCACAGTTGCCAAAAGTTCCTGGTGCGATCGCGATTTATTGATATAGTCAGTTGCGCCTAATTCCATTGCTGCCGTCCGATTTTCTGCATCAGTATTAGCAGTCAAAATTAAAAAGGGAATTTGGGCAAAACTTGAAGATTGACGACAGTAGTGGAGTAATTCCAAGCCATTCATTTCTGGCATTTCTAAATCGCAGACGATCGCCCCAAAATCGGGATGCGATCGCATTTGTGTCATTGCCTCGCGACCGTTATCTGCTTGTATCACTAGATATCCAGCCTGTTGTAGCGTCAGTGCTAAAGTTTGTCGCCAAGTGAGCGAATCATCGACTAACAAGATTTTTGCTCCCACAGCAGTTTGTTTCGATGGTAATTCCCCAATCGAGCGCATAGGCGTAACGCTACCTAGTAGACTGCTATCCTTGTCACTCCTCACCTGCCCCATGCCCTGAGTTACTTGTCGCTCTAGTACGTACTTTGCTAAAGCAGTAGTGTCAATTGCCAGGGTAAGTTTGCCATCAGCCAAAATACTACCACCATAAACATAGCTAGGCGGAACGATCGTCGGGTCTAGAGGTCGAATCACCAATTCTTGTTCGCCGATCGCCTGGTCTATTTCTACTGCTATAAGTTGGTCTTGATAGCGTAGCAATACAATGCGTCCTTGTAGAGCGGTGGAACTATCAGCAGGAGACGTTAGCGGTGCAAAGTAGGGCAAAATTCCTTTCAGGGGTAAAACAGGAATTAACTGTTCTGCATTTGCTTCACCCCATCGCAATACCTTACCTCCCCGCCAAGGGCGCAATTGTTCTGGTTGAGGTAGTAAGATTTGCTCGATCGCGCTTCCGAGTAAAGCATAGGTAGTAGAACCAACCTGACAGAGAAATAATTTCGCAATTGTCAAACTTAAGGGAACTTGGAGGATGAAAGTCGTACCGCGTTGGGGTTGAGAATAAACCGCGATCGCTCCTTGAAGAGAATGTAACTGAGCGCGAACCACGTCTAGTCCCACACCTCGTCCTGAAAGGTTGTTCACCTGAGCCGCAGTCGAAAAGCCTGGTTCAAAAATAAAATCCATTAGCTGAACTTCGCTGAGACTGCTAGCGTCAACTGGTGAAACTAAACCCATTTCGAGCGCTCGTTGGCGAATGCGATCGTAATTGAGTCCTTGTCCGTCATCTTGGATTTCAATTGTCAGGTGGCTGCCTTGATGAAAAGCACGAATGGCAATTCGACCCGTTGACGCTTTCCCCAATTGCGATCGCCTAGACTTAGGCTCAATACCATGATCGAAGGCATTGCGCACCAAATGCAAAAGGGGGTCGTAAAGTTTTTCAGCGACGGCTTTGTCTATTAATACTTCTTTACCGCTGAAATCCAACGCTACAGACTTATCGTGCAGAGTTTCTAGTTGTCTTAAAATAGGGGGCAGGCGATCGAAAACAACGCTGATGGGAATAACTCTCGCTGTCAAAAACTCATCTCGCACGCTATTTAACAAGCGGCTTTGTTTTTCCAACATCTGGCTAGACTGACGAGTATAAATGTCAATTTCATCCCCAGTTGCTTGCAGTTGCGCTCCATTTGCTAATAAAGATTGCACCAACACGGCAAGTTTACTAGAACTATCTTTTTCCTGTAAGTCCAAGCGCTGCTTGAGTTCCATCAACATTTGCTGTTGCTGTTGGATTAATTCAAGTAACCCTTGCATCCTGCCTTGTAGTTTTTCATCTTGTAAAGTCTGGCGGTTTTGATTAGTCAGCAATTCGCCAATCGAATAATTCAGCCGCTCTAAATGCCCGACATTAACTCTGACTGTATCCGACATAGCTGCATCTCTTTTCGCTAAAGATGAAGGTGGCGACACCGATCGCTCGGAGTTAGTATTGGTTGCTGTGGTGACTGTCTCTGACGGCTCTGATGGTTCTGCTTCCTCATCCTCTACAGGTTCGGCGATCGTCCAGATTGACTCTAACAAGGAGTTTTCATCTTCGGGAGTCGGGAGTGGGAGAGTGGGAGTCGGGGAGAAGAGAGCTGGGGGAGTTGGGGAAGAAAAGCTTCCTTGTCCCCTTGTCCCCTTGTCTTCCTTGTCCCCCTTGTCCCCCTTGTCCCCCTTGTCTTCCTTGTCCTCTCCTCCCACCAATTCCAACAACTGCGCCGAAGGACTCCCACCTCCACTGCGATCGCCTGCTAGGATGGATGCTTGCCCTTGTTGAAAGTCTGCTAGGGCTATTTGGGCAATGGTTATCGCTTTGTCGGGATCGCCAGCCAAAGCTGCGATCGCCGCACTGGCGATCGCTCCAAATCCCGGTAAATTTAAAGACTCTGCCAAGCCCAAAAAGACTTCGGCTTGAGTTTGCAGCGCGATCGCGATCGTCTCCACTTCCCCACCAGCTAAAGCGCGATCGATCTCTGCCAGGCGTTGAGCTACTCCAACTTCAAAAATAGATTTGGTGACATCAAACCCCAATTCATCTGAGTTAGGAATTTCAACTTCTGACGCGAAATTAACTCCTAGTTTTGCTTGCAATTCGCTAAAAACTGCGGCAGCGCGATCGAAGACTTCGGCATCATGACTGTGGCTGCCAGTAATTTCTGCCATCAAAGGGGTACGCAGGCAGTCATAAGCTTCAAATAGTAAGGCTTCCGTTTCGCGATCGAGCGTAACTTCCGGTCGGCACAGGTGGCGGAAAATATCTTCAAAAGAGTGTGCGATCTGCTTGATACTGTCCAAACCAACACAAGCCGCCGAGCCTTTAAGCGTGTGAGTTACCCGCATGAGAGTATGAACCTTATTCATACTCCACTCGGCTTTCAGATTCAATAATTCCTCTTCCAAAACTTGCAACAATTGCGGTGCTTCTTGGAGAAAGTAAGCATAGCTTTGTTCGTGGAGCGAGTCGTTCATACTAGGGGTGAGGAGTTAGAAGTTAGGGGTTGGGGAGGGACAAGGGAGACAAGGGAGACAATTCAAGTTACAAGTCGCAAGTCGCAATGACTAGCCACCAGCCACTAGTCACTAGCCACTCCTGACTCCCGACTCCTTACTCCCGACTCACAATAAACTTACTAGCACTGGCTTGTAGTTCTTGTGACATGATGAGTAATTCGTGGAAGGCGATAGATAGCAGAGTGGCATCGTCGGAGGTTCTGGTAGCAATATTTGCCACTTCGGATACGGCTTGGGTGACGGACTGGGACTGCTGAGTTTGCGATTGGGTGGCTTGATTAATCCCGGCAACGAGTTGACCGATTTCGGCGGTGGCTTCCACGATCGCAGTGAGGCTAGAGCGGGTATCGCTGACTAAATGACTGCTGGCGATCACCTGTTGCACGCCTGTTTCCATTGCTTGGCTGACTTGCGCCGTGCTGGCTTGGATCTCTTGCACGAGCTTGCCAATTTCTGTGGTTGCTGTGGCTGACTGACGGGCAAGCGATCGCACTTCATCGGCAACTACAGCAAAGCCTCGACCGTATTCTCCGGCTCTAGTCGCTTCAATCGCGGCGTTGAGGGCGAGAAGTTGAGTTTGAGTCGTAAAGTTACCGATCGCGTCTACGGCTTTAGAAATCTTTTGCGAGGAGGCACTCAAGCGCTGGATTAATTGGCTGGTTTCTGCTACTGTCTCCCGCAAGGCAAGAATCCCCTCCACCGTGCGGTTCATTGCCGCATCCCCTTGCCGTACGGTCTGGTGGGTGCGTTGCGCCGCTTTTTCTACCTGTGCGGCATCGGCAGCTACAACTGTGGTAGCATCAACCATCGCTTGAATTTCGGTCATGGCACGCTGCAACGCTGTCAATTGTTGTTGTGCTTGTATCGTCAGTGCCGACATTGCCGACTCGCTATTTTGGGAAGTTTGGCTAACTTGTGTCGATGCCGTTTGTAATTGCATGACAATTCGCCGCAGGCTTTGCAAGGTATTATTGTAAGCATCCGCGATCGTCCCAACTTCATCATCTGTGATGGGAGCGCGGACTGTCAGATCGCCATTTAGAGCGGGGCGCACGGCAACGAGTAGCTGCATCGCCCTTTGCTGAAGTTGTTCTTTGGCTACTTTTTCCCTTTGGGCGAGTTGTTGCAACTGTTCTGTCTGAGTGCGAATTTGTTCTAGATAATTTACTTTTTGTAACGCTGCGCCGACTTGGTTGCCTACTTGTGCTAAGGCACTGACTTCTGTTTCTTCCCATTCACGGGGCGCAGAATTCTGATAGGCTGCGAGTAAACCCCAAAGTTCCTGCTGAACGAAGACGGGGACGATCGTGTAGGCTCTGGCTTCCATTTGCTCTAGCAGTTCCACATGACAAGCAGAGTGTCCTGCTGTATAAATATTGTTTACAGCTATAGTTCCTCCTTGGCGATAGCGTCCGCCTTGGGTGTCTTGTAAGTGGCTGTCTTCAATTACGGGTAAGACTTCTAGCAAGCTACTCCACCCAGCCGCCACGGATTCTGCGACAAACTCGCCGCCCCAATCGGGCTTGAATTTATACAAAACTACGCGCTCGGCTGCTAGCATTTGCCGCACTTCTTTCGGAATAATTTTATAAATCGCCGACTCCGTATCGAGCGATCGCAACAAGCGACTGGTAATTCGAGTCACGGCTTGTTCTATAGTTGCCGCACGGCTCAATTTTGCCGATGTTGCTTGGACTTGCTGTAATGCTTCTGCCTGTTGTAGCGCAATCCCCAAAGGGTTACGTACTTGCAGCATAATTTCTATTTCCTCTGCTTGCCAGTGGCGCGCTCCAGAATTTTGATAGGCAGCCAATAAGCCCCACAACTTATCTCCTTGATAAACTGGTATGGTAATGTAGGCTCTGGCTTGGAATTTATCGAGCAATTCCATATAGCACGCCGAAAAATCAGCCTTGTAAACATCATCGACTTGAAGATATTGCTTGTCTCGCAGCGAACTACCCTTGTTATTTTGTAAGAAAGTATCAACGGTAGTCGATCCTGGCGCAGGTATATCTTTGACGACACAGCCTTCATCGTCCGTAAAGTTATGCTGGAGGCTATCGTCTTGTTTTTGCGCTTCTAGTAGCGATCGCCACCCAGGAGCGATGGATTCCGCCACAAATTCCCCACTCCAATCGGGATTGAAGCGATAAATCGCGACTCGATCGGCTTTGAGTAATTGGCGTAATTCGTATGTCGTGGTTCTAAATATATTATTGATATTCAAAGACTGCCGGATCTTATCGATAATCCGAGTCACGGTACGTTCCCGTTCGGCAGCTTGGGCAATTCGATCGGCTTGAGACTGCAATTGCTGACGGACTTCTGCCTGTTGCAAAGCAATTGCCAGGGGATTGCTTAGTTGCAGCATGATATTGACTTCCCCGTCTTGCCAGTGGCGGGGACCAGAATTTTGATAAGCAGCTAGCAGTCCCCATAGTTTCGTATCTTGGAAAATGGGAACGATGACATATGCCCGCGCTTGGTATTTCTCTAAGCTGGCGATATAACAGGGAGAAAATCCCGCCGTGTAGATATCATCCACGCGCTTAAATTTTTCCCCTCTAGCGTAGCCACCACCTTTTGTATCTTGCAAATAGGTATCGGCATCGGCGTTAGGAGTATAGGCTGTTAAGTTTCTTAACGTACAGCGGTCTTGGCTGGCGCGATCGCTTTTTAAAACCTCGTCTCCCTCCTGCGCTTCAATCACCGAAACCCAGCCAGCAGCGACGGACTCCGCAATAAATTCCCCACTCCAATCGGGATTGAAACGATAAATTGCCACTCGATCTGCTTTGAGTAACTGGCGTAATTCTTGAGTAGTCGTGCGGAATATACTGCCAATGTCGGGGGAACCTTGAATTTTTTCAATCACCCGCGCTAAGACTTTTTGCTGTTCGCCAAGCGATCGCAAAAGAATCTTGTATTCTTCTGGTTGTACGAGCAAGGCTAATTCAGTGGCAACTCGATCCAGCAGACTGATTTCGCTTTCCGTCCAACTACGAGGACTCTGGCATTGCTGCGCCACCAACAGACCCCATCCTCCCTCTGGCAAAGCAATCGGGACGCTTAAGCTAGCACAAACTTGAAACCGTTCTAGCAATTGAATTTGATAGGGACTCAAGGAAGCTTGATAAATATCTGCTAGAGCGATCGCGGGCGAGTGTTGGTACGCTTGTAAATTTTCTGCCCCAAACATCCGCACTGCTAGAGTTTCCCCCAAACTCGGGGTAAAATCTCCCACCATTGCCTCTGCTAAAACAACACCTTTTTCCTCATCCAAAAAACGATAAATTAATACTCGGTCGGCTTGCAGATACTGACACACCAGATGAGCTGTCGTTGGTAACAGTCCGTCTTCTGCTGCCGCTTGTCGCATCACGCTGGCGATCGCGCTCAATCGTTGCCGTTCGCTTTTGAAGCTACTAGCAGTTGCTACATCCTGGTCTTTCATTCCCATTTGAAGCATTTGTGCCAATTGCTCCAACTGGAGAAACTTAGCTCTAGCTTCCGGTGCATTCAACAATCCCGCTTGTTCTAATTCCGCTTTCATGGCATTGACTAGTGCGGTAGGTTGAGTTGCATCTGCAACTGCGTCACTAGCAGACTGCTGCGTGCTATCTAAAGGTGGCAGTATTTTTGTGCTACCGCGATATTGTTGTCTCTGCTCTGGAAGTTCCTGTTCTTGCTTAAATAAATTTTTAAATTGCATTAGTTGTTAGTTGTTAGTTGTTAGGAGAGTGAGTAGTGAGTATTTATCAGTGTAGAGACGTTACATGTAACGTCTGTACAAAGTTATCAGTTGTCAGTAGAGAGTAGTGCGCGGTGCGTGGTGCATCTTCAATTCCGAATTCCGAATTCCGAATTTTGAATTCTCCCCTATCCCCTATGCAGTTGCCACATCGGACAACGGGCGATCGCCTCGGGGTCGAGGACTATAGCATCGGCTTGAGGCAAGTATCCTTGTAAAAAGGGTAAGGTTTTGGCAGCAAATAAACTTGCTGTTGCTGGTTGAATCTGACTCGGATCGTGCCATTCGATATCCTGCACTTGCGATACCACTAGACCCATTGACTGTCCTTCAATCTGCATGACGATCGCCATCAGCGGGACGCTGGCGATTTCTGAGGTGACAAGGGGCGGATAGTCGAGAAAGAGATTCAGATCGACTAGCCACAGCATTTTTCCCCGCCAGTTGCAAATTCCCAAAATGCATTCAGGCATGGCGGGTACGGGTAATATTTCTGCTAATACAATTTGTATAACTTCGGCAACATGAATTAAAGCCAGCAAACCGCTATCTTGGGAGCCGAGGCGACAGCGGAGAAACTTTTCCTGGGAGGATGGTGCTACTCCATCCAGTCGTAACGAACTCGTTTTAGTTAGAGAATCAAGTATCTCCATAAGTTCTCTAAAACTATAAAATAAACTGTTGGATGACTTGCAGTAATTGTTGTTGGTCTACTGGTTTAGCTATGTAAGCATTTGCACCTAACATAGAACCCCACAGGCGATCGACTTCCGTACCTTTGGAAGAACAAATCACGATTGGGATTTTCTTGGTTGCATCATTTGTTTTCAAGCTGTGACAGAGTTCAAATCCACTTTGACCAGGTAAAATGACATCCAAGATCACCAAGTCTGGTGTTTGCAATCTTAGCTGTGCCTCGGCTTCTTCACCGCTTTGCACGCCAATTACCGTTAATCCTATTTGTCTGAGATAGCGGGTTAATAGTTCGGCATCAGTCAAACTATCTTCTACTAACAAAACTGTACTCACAAACTCTCTCCTACCAATTGCTCCAATTCAATTGTCCCGCTTACCACCCCCACTCGCGACAACAAGGCTCGGTCGATTTCAATCAATTCCATATTCCATCGCTGGTTTCTCGTCGGCAACGCGAGTATTTCAATCGCCGAATTCTAAATATTTTCTCACCACGTTGAGGATTTTCGGCGCTTCGATTGGTTTTGAGATAAATTCTGTCGATCGCACGACTTTGGCACGGACGCGATCGATAATCCCGTCGTTACTGGTTAAAATAATGGCGGGTGTATCTTTCAATACAGAAGTTCGGCGGATTTGGGCGCAAATTTCGTAACCATTGGCGATCGGCATCACCAAATCTAAGAAAATTAAACTAGGTTTATGTTCTAAAAGCATTGGTAGGGCAAGCACGGAGTCTTGCAAGCTGATGTATCGATAGCCTGCTTGGGTGAGAATTCTGCCTAACAACTGGCTATCTCTAGGACTGTCATCGATATAGGCTATGAGAGGACTCGTCGTCTTTGGCTGTGCGGTAGAAGACTGGGAACCTCTCTTGATGATGTGTTCCAGCTTCTCGCCAATATCCCCCACTTCAATCGACTTCATCCAGCCGCGCCGGATATAGGGGAGCAGAGATTGGGTGAGTAATATCGGGTCTTGTCGCAATCTCAAGGCTAAATCTCGCAGCGTTCGCTTACCATCTACCATCGATACCAGACTGCGGTAGACGACGGGTGAAGATTGTTGCTGCAATTCTTCGCGCTGCCAGATCAACGGAGCCACATTCGGTGAAAACTCTTCTAGTCCCGCCTGACACCATTTCTGCCAAGCCTGCTTTGCTTGCTGCCAAGAACGATCTGGAGAGAGAAAAACTAAAGGCGCAGCATATAAGTTTTCTTCGGGAGTAAAAGTATAGCTCAGGGGCGGAAGGGAGCGATCGCGCAGCCACTGTTCCTGTTGCAGAATATCAAATAAGACTTCTGCTACGCTACCTTGAACCACCGATACCATTTGCTGGCGCAGTATCTCTCTTTTGCTCATCAATGCAGCTAAAAACTCATAATCGTCGCCGCGATATTTTTGTTCTTGGTAAAGGTGTATCGGATCGACTTGAATTTGAGGGCAGTACTGCGCCAACTGACGCAGCCAACGCCGCCGGGGATGCACTCCGCCTGCATCCCCAATCAGATGACCCAAGTGAAAATACAAACTCCACTGCTGCCGTCCATTGGAGTCTTGAATCTTCAACCTACCGTTCCTTAATTGCCCTTGGCTCCAAGCTTGTAGCCAGTTGTTTAGTTTCACTGTATATAAATGACTCTCAGTCATTGCCGATTCCATGTGGCAGATGCTTGTGTTGGTAGTTGGTATGTGACAATCTAGTTCGTATCGACGCATGATGTTCGCGCCGACTCACCTTCTCGGTAGAGCAGGTCAGCCTCAAATGCTACCTGCTGAATCGAGCAGTTCTACTCCTGGCATTTCACTCCATCGACTCGGTTACTAATTCTGATTAATTAAGAATAAGAGAATTTGTGAATACTTAATAGTACTAGAAGCAAATTGTCAATTGCCAGTAATAATCTTTAGAAAATTAAGCTACTTGCAGATTTATATCGCTTATCGCTTTGACTTTTTTCATAGAGCATAAAGTCTAAGCCCTCCTGAAGTCAAGCAGTTGTCCCACCCGAGCCAGCTTTCGCTATTGTCTTGTTTGTTTGCCCCTACTGCAAATTTATGTATATTAAAATACCGCAGCTTGTACCTGAATATGATACTGGCTTTCTCTCGTTTCTAGACTAGAGCGATCGCAGAGATTTCTGTTGGTCTAATAAAGCCTTGTCGTTCTTGAAGGCGCACGATATGAACTAGAGCTATATGTAAGGGCGCGATCGGCAGTACCATTCTCCCCATCAATACCAATAATGATACGCGATCGTAATACTGATGCTCGATCTGGGTGACGAATATCGTAAGTCTGTCCGCCTTTGATGTGAATGCGGTAGGGTATAAACGGTTGCCTACGATTAAAGTCGCGTATATCTTTTTGAAGCTCTATATCTGTCGTAAATATTCCACATTTAAATAAATCACTTCGTAAATTGTGGAATTGACTGAATGCATTTCTTAATTTTATCACTTGCTCAAAAACTTTCTTTCGATGTTCTTTTCTTGTATTTCTTGCTGTGCTTCCTGTTGCCTCTGTATCAATATATTTAGTTTCTATTAAAAACAGAATACCCTTATCTGCAAGGTAAACAAAATCACACTTACCCAAATCGGTACGACCTTTCAAAGGAGATTTTTCAAATAATAGCAACTCCTGACACTCAGGAAATATTTGGTGAATATTGAGATATAAATACGTATGTAAGAACAATTCTTTATCGTAAGGAAATGGGACGACCGCTTTAAAGAAATTAATAATATTCTTTTGTGCGTCAGGCTGAATTTCTGTTCGACATACAGAGACAAATTCCTCAAGGACATTAACCATTACTAATAAATCATCTGCCAATCAACTCATATAAGCAATTGTATTAGTCATAAATTTAGAATGTCATACGTGAAAATTATTAAAAATCAATATAATGATTCAAAATCTGTAGTAAATTTATTAATAGTCGTCAGATTCCAGTTCATTATGATGTAGAAGATTTTGAACAAGATATTAAGAATCTGCGGGAAATGGGTAGGCTGCGATCGCTGTCAGCAATTCTTCAGCTATGAATAACTAGGATTTGCCTGATAGGATTTAAGGTGGCGATCGCTCATCCTGATATTACTCATAATTTAGACACCAAAATGTCACTTACTCTTGTTAATGAACCTATCCCACTCGTAACCGATGCGAATGGTGTTGTTCGCGTCAGTAAAACTCGTGTCACGCTAGATACAATTGTTACTGCTTTTCTTGAAGGTGCTACGGCAGAAGAAATTGTAGAACAGTATCCATCACTTCAGCTTTCAGATGTCTACTCAATAATTGGTTATTACTTGCGACATAAAGCCGAAGTTGATACGTATCTTTTAGAACGCCAGCACCGTGCAACTGAAGTACGTCAGGAGGCGGAAAGACGATTCAGTCCAGAGGGAATACGCGATCGCTTGTTGGCAAGGCGCGATCGAGAATTAGGGCAAAATACAATATAGTAATCCCGCACACTACCTCAACCATGCCTCGGTTTCAATCCCTGGACGCAGCACTCAAACACTACTTCGGCTACGATAGCTTCCGCCCTGGACAAAAACAAATCGTCGAACAAGCGCTGCAAAATCGGGATCAACTGATTGTCATGCCTACAGGTGGCGGAAAATCTCTCTGCTTTCAGCTGCCAGCCCTGTTACAGCCAGGTTTAACTGTAGTCGTATCCCCCCTGATCGCCCTCATGCAAGACCAGGTGGAGGCGCTGCGAGATAACGGAATTGGGGCAACATTTCTCAATAGCAGCCTCAACTTACATCAAGTGCGATCGCGGGAACAAGCGATTCTCAGCGGCAAAACTAAACTCCTCTACGTCGCCCCAGAACGCCTGTTAAACGAAAAATTTCTGCCTTTTCTCGACTTAATTCGCGAGAAAATCGGGATTGCAGCTTTTGCAATCGATGAAGCCCACTGCGTCTCGGAGTGGGGACACGACTTTCGCCCCGAATATCGCCAGTTAAAACAGTTGCGTCAGCGTTACCCTGGTGTACCAACCCTCGCCCTCACCGCCACAGCCACAGATAGAGTTCGTCAAGATATTATTCAACAGTTAGGATTATCACAACCTAGCATTCATATTGCGAGTTTCAACCGCCCTAATCTTTACTACGAAGTTCAACCGAAACAAAAGCAAAGTTACAGCCAACTTTTACAAATTATTCGTCAATCGGAAGGATCGGGAATTGTCTATTGTCTCAGTCGTCGTAAAGTAGATGAGATTGCCTTTAAGTTACAACAAGACAAAATTGCGGCTCTACCTTACCATGCAGGTTTAAGCGATACAGAAAGAGCGGAAAATCAAACCCGTTTTATTCGCGATGATGTCAGAGTTATGGTAGCAACGATCGCCTTTGGGATGGGAATTAATAAACCTGATGTACGATTCGTTATCCATCACGATTTACCTCGAAATATTGAAGGTTACTATCAAGAATCGGGACGGGCGGGAAGAGATGGTGAAACAGCCCGTTGTACTCTATTTTTAGGTTACGGTGATATCAAAACAATTGAATATTTAATCGACCAAAAAACCGATTTGCAAGAACAAAGAATTGCCCGTCAACAGTTGCGTCAGGTCATAGATTTTGCTGAAGGGACAGATTGTCGGCGCACAATTGTCTTAGGCTATTTTGGCGAAAGATTTGCCGGACAATGTAGCGGTTGCGATAATTGTCTTGCACCTAAACCAGTTGTGGACTGGACAATCGAGGCGATGAAATTTCTTTCTTGCGTGGCGCGCTGCAAAGAGAAATTTGGCATGAATCACATTATTGATATCTTGCGCGGTTCTAAAAATCAAAAAGTTTTGCAATACAACCATAATAAACTTTCAACTTACGGAATTGGCAAAGATAAAACTGTAGAAGAATGGCGATTGTTAGGGCGATCGCTACTACACCAAGGTTTACTAGATCAAACAACTGATGGTTATTCTGTTTTAAAACTTAATGCTGCAAGTTGGGAAGTCATGCGGCGACAGCGGACAGTTTCAATTGCAATCGATACCACCCCAAATCTCTCGGCTCAACCGTTAGAAGCACGAACGGCTGAAGTCGAAATGTTATTTCAAAAATTGCGATCGCTGCGTAAAGAAATTGCAGACGAACAATCAGTTCCACCCTATGTCATTTTTGCCGATTCTACGCTGAAATTGATGGCATTGCAGCAACCACAAACTTTAACTGAATTTGCCCAACTTTCGGGTGTGACCTCACATAAAATAGCTCAGTATGGCAAAAAGTTCTTAATAGAAATTCAGGCTTATACTCAAACTCAAACCCAAACTTCAAATATACCAACTGACACCGAACAATTTACATTACATTTATATCAACAAGGATTAAGCGTAGCAGAAATTGCCCAAAAGCGAGATTTGCGCCCGACAACAATTATCCGCCACCTGTCAGATTTGGTGGAAAAGAATCAAGATGTAGATTTAGATCGTTTAGTGAATCGCGATCGCCAGATTAAAATTTGTCAAGCTTTAGAAAAACTGGGTGATATTTCCCTTACCCCAATTCGAGAATATTTAGGTGAGGATTATTCCTACGACGAAATCCGCTTGGTGAGGGGACGCTGGCGAAAAGACAAAAATTGAAGCTGGCTCTAAAAGGTCAACTAGCGCGCCATTGAGATCGCGATCGCGGCGATCGCGATCGTCCAAAAATCTCATAATGCGGTAGCATATAGACGAGACAATGAAATTCGGTTGTATTGTTTGTGATTAAAATCAACAGGCTTCTCTCCGAAATCTGAATCTCTGCACCTTCTGATTTTGGAGACAATGTATGTCAATTTATGTAGGTAACTTATCATATGAGGTAACGCCAGAAGACCTCAGCGCTGCTTTTGCACAGTATGGCTCTGTAAAAAGAGTTCAATTACCAACCGACCGCGAAACAGGTCGAGTGCGTGGTTTTGCATTCGTAGAAATGGATACAGATGCCGAAGAAACCACTGCTATTGATGCCCTCGATGGCGCTGAGTGGATGGGGCGGAATATGAAGGTGAATAAAGCAAAGCCTAGAGAAGACAGAGGCTCGTCTGATGGTAGACGTGGAAGCAACAACGGGGGATACTCTCGTCGTTACTAAACTTTGATACAAAGAATTTGACTCTAAGGTTTGAGGGTAGACAAGGAGTCTGCCCTTTTGTTTTTGAACATAGCTTGCGGAGCAGGTTGGCTAAATTCTAGCCTAGTTGATTTTATAACAAAGGAACACAGCTAGATTGGAGTGACTGCATTTTCGCAACTACAAACACCATACTTAGTATTGACAAAATAGCCAAAAATGAAAGCAACTTAAGTAAAAAAACACTTAAAATATGACTCCAGAAGCAATACGCATTGTTACTCAATTAAGGCGTGAGTTTTATTCTCTCTTTGCTACAGAGATGAGAGTTCCAGTAATTATTACTAACAGTAACTCATCCGCTAGTAATCCTTCTATAGCTTCTTGGGTAGATCGTCAACAAAGATTAAACTATGTATATATTTACGTCCACTTATCACCTGATGAATTAATCCCCAACCGTCCATTTCTGCTGAAGTTAGCTATTAATAAAGGTGCTGGTATAGCTACATTTACGAAACAGCATCAAGACTATCGAAAACCGAATCAGCGTTGGTACTTCGAGTTAACTCTATTGCCAGAAGAAATCTTAGATTTTCTGCCCTGGATAGTTAGCTTGGTTCAGTCTCATGAAAAAGGTTTTAACTCATTTGCGTTAGAACCACCACATCCGTTTGAGGTCAAGATGTCTCATCTACGATTATCCGGTGATATTTGGACTCAGAAAGCTGGACAGCAAGCTTCTCATACTCTGGTAGTCCAATGAAAATTCAAGCATTAAACATTCAGATTGGCGATCGCATTGTTGCCTATTGTAATAGCAAGAGACAAATTTGTACTGTCAAGCAAGTACTAGATTCCGGTCAAGGTAGCATCGCACTGACAGTATGCCCTTCTGGGAATAATCGGCTTTCACTTTCACGGGTGATTCGGTTCCACCAAGATGCTTCTGTCGATGTCCTGTAGAGACTTTACATGTAACGTCTCTACAGACTCGTCTCCAAATTTTCAACGATCTCTGCTGCTAGCACATCGGGTTCTGGTGGATTGTCTAGATCGTACAGGCTCTCATCCTTAAGATAACGTTTGCCTTACTTGGCCGATCGGATTACACAATATCTTATTAAGAAAAGTCTTTTACATCTCGCAAAACTTCCGAAATCATTGTTTTCAACTGAGGAACGTCTTCTTGAACCGCTTTCCAGATAATTTCTATATCCGTATTGAAATAATCATGAATCAGTTTATCCCGCATTCCAGCAATATCTCGCCAGGGAATATCAGGATATTGGCTTCTCACTGAATCGGGGATTCGCTTCACGGCTTCGCCAATAATTTCGATCGCCCTTGAAACGGCAAACACCTTCTCCAGGTTTTGTGAGAAATCCTCAAAGTTAATGCCTGTCGTAAACTGCTCGATCGCAGCAACAGCATCCAAAATATCCTGCAAGTAGTCTGCAACTTCCCGCTTACTCACAGATAGACGACCTCTGCCAAAATCCGCTCTCCAATGCGTGGTTTTAAACCAGCCTTATGCACCAGATCGACCTTGACTCCCAGATTATCGCTGAGATAGTTCTCTAAATTGACAAATTTCAACAAGCTTGGTGTCTCAAAAAACTCCACTAGCACATCCACATCGCTAGTTTCGGTCTGTTCTTGCCTAACGTAAGAACCAAAAACCCCTAACTCTCGAACTTTGTAACGTTCCTGCAACAATGACTTGTTTTGTACAAGCCACTGCTTAATCTCTTCCAGCGTTTTCATAAAGCCTAACTCCCTCAAGGCAAGCACAGCACGTAATCTAGCTTACCCTGCTCTGTTCCGGCTCTGAAATTGTGGTTAGGACGGGCTGACAAAGATCCTTGTATTTATTCAAAGATTCCTGGTGAACCCGCCCCTACGAATGACAAATGACAAATGACGAATGACAAACTAACCAAACTGTTCCTCAGCATCCAAATTAAACAGGACTTGAAGAGTCTGCATACAACGCCGCCTCGCTTCAATATCCTGCTGCGATCGCAACTGTACCATCGGATCGTGCAAAATTTTATTTACGATTCCTCTAGTTAAAGCTTCGATTACTTCTTGGTGCTTTTCGGCAAATTCCGAACCCAAACGCGATAGAGCTTTTTCTAACTCTTGTTCGCGAATGGTTTCGACTTTATGACGCAAGCAACTGATCGTAGAAACAGTTTCCAGCGATCGCCACCACACGTCAAATGTTTCTACTTCCTCATCCAGCAGCTTTTCAGCTTCCATTGCCATTCTGCGACGGCTTTCTTGGTTTTGAGCCACCACAGCCTTTAAATCGTCTACGTTAAACGCTTGTACGTTGTCTAAATTGTTGACATCTTCATGTACGTTACGCGGTACGGAGATATCAAATAGCATCAACGGGCGATTTGGTTCTAAAGCAATTTCCAGCTTAGCGCGATCGATCAGCGGTTCTGTAGCCGAGGTACTAGTAAATACCAAATCTGATGTTGCCACCACTGGCATCATTTCTGATAGTAAACAAAGTTTTAAATCTGCATGTTGAAACTGATTAGCTAAAGCTTGCGATCGCTTTAAAGAACGATTCAAAATACAAATTTGACTCGCACCTTTTGCCACCAAATGTTTGACGAGTAACTCCGACATTTTACCCGCCCCAACGATCGCCACTCGGCAAGCAGCCAAATTAGCAACTTTCATTTGGGCTAATTCTACTGCCGCAGAACTAATCGAAACCGCACCAGTACCGATACTAGTTTCAGAACGTACCCGTTTGCCAGCCGTAATTGCTTGTTTAAACAGCTTATTCAGAATGAGTTTGATACCGTTATATTGTTGTCCTAAACTGTGAGTTTGTTTTACCTGAGCTAAGATTTGCCCTTCTCCTAACACCAAGCTATCCAAACCAGCCGAGACTCGCATCAAGTGCATGACTGCATCTTGGTGGAGCAAAATAAATAAATGTTGTCTTAAATCGCGGACTGGTAATTTGCTATGTTCGCCCAAAAACTGGGTCACTTCTCGAATCCCTTGTTCCGTTTCTGGAGTAACAATATAAATTTCCAGACGATTACAAGTGCTAAGTATTGCTGCTTCGGTAATATGCGGATAGCTACACAAAAGAGCGATCGCGCCTTCCAACTGCGATTCTGGAATACTCAGCTTTTCCCTAACTTCTACTGGGGCTGTTTTGTGACTTAACCCGATAACCGCAATGTTCATGTCTCCTCCCAAATGAGGGGCTAGGGGTGAGGAGTGAGGGGCGAGGGAATTCTTCATTAATTCCGAATTCCGAATTCTCCCTGCTCGATCGCTCCTGCTCCCTGCTCCCTTTTCTTCCTACTTCAGTTGCAGTGTCTTTGGTTCGTCAAACATATGGATCGTGTCTACAAACCGCGCCGTGCGAGATTGGCTGGAGATAACTAAACTTTGGGTTCTGGCTCCACCTTTGAAGAAGCGGACACCTTCCATCAGCGTACCTGGGGTAATACCACAAGCAGCGAACAGGACGGTTTGACCCGAAGCTAACTCTTCAGCATTGTAAACTCGGTCTGGGTCATTAATTCCCATTTCTTTCAAACGGGCAATATTTCCCTCTTTACTTTCGCCAATCAAACCAGTTTTGACTACTTCTGGATCGTAGATCAATTGTCCTTGGAAATGCCCGCCCAAACAGCGCAATGCAGCAGCAGAAATCACGCCTTCCGGAGCTGCGCCAATTCCCATCAAGGCATGAATGTTCGTTCCCGAGAAAGCGCAGGAGATCGCGGCGGAGACATCACCATCGCTAATTAAGCGTACTCTTGCCCCTGCTTGACGAATTTCTTGAATGAGTTCTTTGTGGCGAGGGCGATCCATCACGACCACAACTAGCTCCTCTACGGCGCGTCCGAGGCATTCTGAGAGGATTTTGAGGTTTTGGGTAGCCGATTTATTAATATCGACATGACCGCGTGCTGGGGCTGGTGCTGCGAGCTTTCTCATGTAAAAGTCAGGAGCAGCAAACAAACCACCTTTTTCGGCGATCGCCAACACAGCCATCGAGCCGTTTTGTCCGTAGGCGACTAAGTTAGTCCCTTCACAAGGGTCAACGGCAATGTCAATTTCAACTAATTCATCTGGGTTACAGTAATCTTTGGCATCGGCACGGGTACAAATCCCGACTTCTTCGCCAATGTATAACATGGGGGCTTCATCCCGTTCGCCTTCACCGATGACAATCCGACCCCGCATGTAAATTTTATTCATTCTCTCCCGCATGGCTTCTACAGCCACTTGGTCAGCAGTGTTTTTCTCGCCTTTACCCATCCAACGGGAAGATGCGATCGCTGCTTGTTCTACAACTTCAATAATCTCTAAACCTAGAGTATTTTCCACGCGGTCTGTCCTCCCAATGCTCTGTTTGCTGCTGTTGTTTTGCGGCTGTATCAGTACATAAGTCTACCAAACGGCGTAACCCCGTGGACTACAAGTATTTACTCAGGTTTTGTTAAGTTTTGCTGCTAGGGAGGGGTAAGGGGTAAGGGGTAAGGGGTAAAAGGGAATTGAGGAGGCGATCGCAACTTCAATTTTCTTGACCGTCTTTTAGTATTTTTGTACTTATGGTTTAGCAATTGTTATAGAATTCGCGGCTATAACAGACAAAACCTGCCTCCGCAGGTTTCAAATCTTCCATTGTTGCCTAGTCCGCCTGTGCGGACTTAGTTTGTGTAGCTGCGATTTTAATCGCCCATTTTAATGACGAACCTTACCATCAGGCATAATTGCCCCCTGAAAAATCGCCTTACTCAAATTAGCTCCATCCAACTTAGCTTCGGTTAAATTAGCCCCTATAAAAATAGCCCTACTCAAATTAGCGCCCCGCAAATCTGCTCTAATTAAATTAGCATTTGTAAAATTAACTTTACTTAAATTCGTCCATCTCAAATCCGTCAGATAAAGCTCTGCTGCACTTAAATCAGCACCAAACAAATACGCCCCACCAAAATGAGCTTCACTCAAATTAGCTTGACATAAATTAGCGCGATAAAAATAAGTAGCGATCGCCTCAGCCTCATATAAATTAGCACTACTCAAATTAGCATGACTGAAATTAGCCCCAGTTAAATTAGCATAAACCAGACTAGCCCGACTTAATTTCGCCACGCTCAAGTCTGCTTCGCTAAGAGTAGCTCCAATAAATTCAGCCGCCGTCAAATTAGCATGGCTGAGATCTGCGGCTTTTAAATCGACACCCCGCAAATCTGCTCCTATCAGGTTGGCATAAGCTAAATCTGCACCCATCATTTGAGCCGAAATTAACTGAGCGTCAACTAATTCGGCTTTTTGCAAATTAGCGTCAATCAATTCAGCTTCGCACAAACTAGCTGCACTGAGATTAGCCCCATATAAATTAGCTGCAATCAGTTTAGCGCGATCGAGATTGGCTCTTTTTAGATTAGCCTTGGTAAGATTAGCACCCCTAAAATTAGCCCCACACAAATTAGCCGCGCTCAAGTCAGGTACAATCTGCACGTTTTGCTTGCGCCACTCTAACCAAGTAACCGCACCCTGTTGCAGTAGCGCCAGATGCTCCCGATTTGCCATTCCTGCTACTCCTTGCGCCCACCAACAGTAGGAAGTTCGCGCCCGTGGGCATTTTCCATCGCCGCCAACGCCGCACTCGAACCCGCAATAATATCTCGTTCTTCCCCACCCAGGTAAAGCCGTCCAAAACTACCCACCGCTTGAATCTCTAGAATATTAATCAAAGCTGCTTTTTCTGCTTGATTTGCGGCTAGAGCTGCATAAGCCGCAGGTTGAACTTCTAATACATACAACGTTTGTCCTGCCAAAATCATCTGTCCTCGGCGGGTGCGGTTAATCAATTGTGTTTGGTGCGGATCGATATTGCGAATAATCTGACTCGACATCACTTGTGGCTTGAGGCAATCTCGTTCGCGTACTCCCATTGCTTCCATCACCGCCTTACCCGCTGCCCGCGTCTCCCCCTGGCGACTAGAATGGACTTCTAGCAATCCATAAAGCCGTTCTACAACCTGCACCCCTGGACGCACAGAAGCAGATTTTAAGGCAATATCCATTAATCGGATCACCTCAATCCCTGGCGAGACTTCAATCCACAGAGAAGCATCACCTGGTAATGGCAAAAAACCTGCTGCCACCGTTCCCATGTAAGCTGCGTGTTGAGGTTGTAAGCTGTCTATAAATACATAACTACGTAATTCAATACCCAAAACTTAAATCTCCAAGCTCGTCATTGGTCATTAGTCATTAGTCATTTGTGAGTTTCTAGCGATCGCCAGTAAAAATACCAATAGAGGCATAATTAAAGACTTACAGTGAAGGTGAGAGATAGTACCGATTACCAATTACCAATTACCAATTACCAAACTCTCACGTAGGCTGACTGTAGTTAAGTATAATCAGAATTAATATGCGATCGCGTTCGTAAATTTCTGCCCAGATTGCCAATAATATAACTATGTTGGATTTCCTCAATCCGATTCTCAACCGTCATCCAGAGCGAGTCAAAGCCAACGTTGAGATTTATACCTGGCAGACTTGCCCCTACTGCATCCGCGCCAAACTACTACTGTGGTGGAAGGGTGTCAACTACACGGAATACAAGATTGATGGTGATGATGTAGCGAGAAATAAAATGGCAGAACGCGCCAACGGACGGCGCACCGTTCCGCAAATCTTCATCAATAACGAGCATTTCGGTGGCTGCGACGATATTTACAAACTAGATAGCGAAGGCAAATTAGATCCTCTCCTCGCTCAGCCAGCCTAATATTTGTAGAAACGTTCGTAGGGATGCACGCTGTAGTAGGGGCGCACAGCTGTGCGCCCCTACTATGTGCGAACAAAAAACAGCAGAAACATGATTGAAGCCCCAGAATACATCATCCACCGCCAATGGATGCAACGGGCGATCGCTCTTGCCCAAATTGCCGGGGAAGCCGGAGAAGTTCCCGTGGGCGCAATAATTATCGATTCAAACGGTAACGTCATTGCCGAAGCAGAAAATCGGCGCGAACGAGACAACGATCCCACCGCCCACGCAGAAATTATTGCTTTGCGCCAAGCTGGTAAAACCTTACAAAACTGGCATCTCGATCGCTGTACCCTATACGTTACCCTAGAACCTTGTCCCATGTGTGCGGGAGCGATCGTCCAAGCACGAATTGGTTTACTTGTCTATGGTGCAGACGATCCGAAAACTGGAGCTATTCGCACCGTCACCAACATTCCCGATAGCGCCTGCTCCTACCATTGTCTCCCCGTTCTCGCTGGCATTTTAGAATCTACCTGTCGTCAACAACTGCAAGATTGGTTCCGCCAGAAGAGAGGGAGCAGGGAGCAGGGAGTAGGGGGAGAAAAGTAACTGGTCACTGGTCACTGGTCACTGTTCACTGCTAAAACTGTCCCCTATGTGTAGCGATCGCGACTAAAAAAAATTAGGGTGGAATTAAAGCCATATAACTTTACGTTCGCTTACACACTCGCCACCCTCATGATTCAGCTCGATTCCTCGCACACTGATATTGGGACAACTAAAAAGACCAAGGTGGCTGCAAGCTCTCACGTTTCGCCTTGGTTAACGCCCATAGTCTATCCTATCGGACGGCGTTTGGTCTTCCCCTTTTATTTTGACAAGATTGAAGTTAGCGGATGGGAAAACTTGCCGAATGGAGGTCCTGTCATCGTAGCACCTACCCACCGTTCTCGTTGGGATGCGCTCATGGTTCCTGCAATCGTGGGTAAGGTTGCAACCGGGCGAGATCCGCGTTTTATGGTGTCCATAGACGAAATGAAGGGTATCCAAGGATGGTTTATTAGCCATCTCGGAGGGTTTGCTGTTGATGTGAAGCGTCCATCTATTGCTACTCTCAGACATGGCGTAGAATTACTACAACAAGGAGAAATGCTAGTCATTTTTCCTGAAGGTGGCGACCTGAAAAAAAATCGCGAGTGTATGCTGAATTCTCTTCAACCTGGTTTAGCTCGCCTAGCACTACAAGCCGAATCAAGTCAGCCAAATTTAGGTGTCAAAATCTTACCGCTCGGTATTTACTATAATCCTCCCACCGTACCGTGGAGATCTCAGGTTAGGATTAGTATTGGTTCTCCTATCCAAGTAGGAGATTACAGCACGGGTTCGATTAAAAAAGATGCGAAGCAATTGACACAAGATTTAGAACTAGCACTTAAACAGTTGGGCAGTAAGACGCAAGCAACCGTAGAGCAAGACAGCGCTCCTTCCCTATACTCTGAAAGAAAGGAATCTTTTATTTAAAACAATAGCTTCAGGTATCGCCGCCGAGGGAACAAAGTCAAAAGTCAAAAGTCAAAAGTCAAAAGTCAAAAGTCAAAAGTCAAAAGCTAAAAGTCGAAAGTAACTGCTTTCTATCCCCGACTTCCCATACAGACGTTGCCTGCAACGGCTCTACACCGACTTCCTGATAACTGATAACTGATACCTGATAAGATACCCGAAGTTCAAAATCGGTCTTGTGTTTTTTAGCGCACGGAATTAAGCCATGATTTCTGCTGGAACTCAACGCTTCCATTACCATAGCTGCATAACATTATTTTCGGCGATCGCAGCTATTACTTTGCTGTCCCCAACTTACGTCCAGGCGCAAACGCCACCAGCACCAGCTACTCCTAACCAAGCTCAACCTATCGATCCAAAAAATCCTAACATTATTCAACCTTCTGCCCAGAATAATAGCGTTTTGAGCGTGGCTGGAGGTCAACGGCTGATGTCGGAAGCTAGCAGCGCTATCTCCTCTCAAAACTACGACACAGCGGTGAAAAAGTTGCAGGAGGCGCGTCAGGTTTTCAATCAAATGTCTAATTTCTACCAACAGCTAGCTGGTAACTTTCAAGGTATTGACAATCGCGTTGCCGATAGCCAGCGTAAGAAAGCCTTGGATACTGCCCAAATGCGCGATGATGCGACTTACCAACTGGCATTGGTACATCGAGCGCAAAACAAGCCAGAACTTGCCGTACCGCTGCTGGTTCAGATTGTTAACAGTCAAAACCCAACTAGAGATTTGGGCAAAAAAGCCTATCAACAACTATTCGAGTTAGGATTTGTTGACACGCCTTTTCCGCGTACTGGCGATACTGGTAATGCGCCGCAACGGAGTGAAGCTAAGCCTGCCGAACAATCTGCTCCAAAACAGTAGCGCCGGGGCGATCGCTCATCTATCCTTAGAAATAGTTAAATTAGAAAAGAGTTCAGCAATTAGGAATTGAAATGATTAGTCCTCAGCAAGTTGAGGAAATGATTAAGGTAGCGATCCCAGATGCCCAAGTTCAAGTACAAGACTTGACTGGGGGTGGAGATCATTACCAAGTAGTAGTCGTTTCTTCCCAGTTTGAAGGTAAGGGACGAGTACAACAGCACCAACTCGTCTACAGTTCCCTCAATCAAGCAATGTCATCAGAAGCTATCCATGCCCTAGCACTAAGGACTTACACACCCCAAGCTTGGCAAGCTGTCAGCCAAGTGGTGTAAGCTGGCTTCTCCCATAATTCTACGGTAGCGCTAATATCTCATCCTCAAGACTAGGAATAACAGCTATGACTCCAGAATTGAAAGAGCGACTCGATAATCTCGTTCAACAAAACAAAATCTTGGTTTTCATGAAGGGCAATAAATTGATGCCCCAGTGTGGTTTTTCTAACAATGTCGTGCAAATTCTTAACACTCTGGGAGTTCCCTTCGAGACTGTTGACGTTTTAGCAGACTCTGAAATCCGACAAGGAATTAAAGAGTATTCCAATTGGCCTACCATTCCTCAAGTTTATGTTAACGGTCAATTTGTGGGCGGCTCTGATATTCTGATTGAAATGTACCAAAGTGGCGAGTTACAACAGATGGTAGAAGTCGCACTTGCTTCTTAACAATTAACGATTTGGATAGAAATGCGTATAGGGGCGTACAGTTGTATGCCCCTATTCATTTGCGGCAAAGTGGATTTTTAATTGTTGGCAATTTTTAGCCAATTTTAAGCATCAGCATAAATAGCTGACCGATCTAAGCTTGACCTTACCCGCTCGGAAGAAGCCCAATTTAATTCAAAATTCAAAATTTCGATCTGATTTTCCACTGAATCCTATTTCGAGCCAATCTACAATAACTTAATAGTAGTCTGATTCTGGTTCTGGCTGAACCGGCATTTCAAAGTTATACGGATCGTATAGAAAGCGGGTTGCTTCTTCCTCTAAACGATGAATTAGATAGGGTTCGAGGATGTTGGAATGCCTCATGGCTGCGAGATAGCCGTCTAAATACAAACGTAAATCGTCTGTGCGATAGCCTCTTTGCCACATTTCGACCAGGGCATCGGTCAGTTTTTGATAGTGGCGAATTGTTTGAGTATCTTGTAACATAGCGCAAGATGAAGGGATCGATTGTGCCTTGAAAATGTGTTTCTTAAAGGGATTTGCCGGGATAGAACTTTTAAGTTGTCTGCTCTAAGCTGAGTTTTTCAAGCAGCAATCGCGCTTACTAGCGACATAGAAATTATGAATTTCTTCTTAGTAAGAGTGTATTCAGTTTTAGCAAGTCGATTTTATCTTGAGTCCTCTATACTAACTAATAGTCGAACAATGACTGTACTGTATATAATTTTTGTCTCATTTATTTCATCATAGACCAAATTGATACCAAAAAGTTTGTATCTCTAGGGCGATTTTTCCTGCGTGTCATTCTTGACCAATTTTATGTTAGATGCTTGAGCGACCGCTCGAGTCTCAAAATATTAAGTTTTTTTAAGTTTAGTTTTAGAAAGATATACTAGCCGATGTCTGTTCTCTCGTCAAGACTGCTAGAGAGTTGATCCTGAGGTAGCAGCTGTTACAAAAGCTTGACACAGGCTTTGATACCTTGAGAGTCACGTATAAAAGGAATCTTGCACCTGTGACCTCGGTTTGTATAGAAATTGTAGAGGGAAATCCACATCTGCGATCGCTACTCAGTTGGCACTTACAACAGGTAGGCTATCGAGTATATCAAGCAGCTAGTCTCTATCAAGCGCGAGACGTATTTTTAACGCGCCAACCCACACTAGTGATCCTCGATGCTGAATTAGCTGATGGTGACGGGACAGAGTTTTGCCGTTGGCTACAGCAACAGCAGCAACCACTGATTCTGATGCTATCTGCCCGCAACACCGAAGCGGATATTGTCACTGGCTTAAAAGCAGGAGCAGACGATTACTTGTGCAAACCCTTTGGGATGCAGGAATTTTTGGCGCGAATCGAAGCGCTGATTCGCCGTCAACGCACGCCAGCCGCACCAGCTTACTTGGACTACGGCACTTTGCAAATAGATCTAGTCCAGCGTCGCGTTTACTTCAAAGGTGAATACATCGACCTCACGCCTCAAGAATTTAGTTTACTTTACGTCTTGGCGCAAGCTGGAGGTTTACCCCTCAGCCGCTCCGAATTACTGCGGCGTGCTTGGCCCGATGCTATAGATAATCCCCGTACCATCGATACTCACGTCTTGTCATTGCGGAAAAAAGTCGAAATCGATCCGCGCCAACCGAGTTTAATTCAAACTGTACGTAACGTAGGGTATCGCTTCAACGCGGAAATTCTCAAAGCCAACAGCGTACAGCCAACCGACATTTCCCAACGCCAAACCGCAAATCACCACTCGACTTTAGAAGAAACGAGGGAGAAGTCAGAAGTCACAAGTCAAAAGTCAGAAGTGTTTTACTAGTAAGTCAAAAGCAGTGTAGAGACGTTACATGTAACGTCTCTACACTGCCTATCTGTCGCACAATAAGAAAGAGCAGTGGCATGAGATTGGGTTATGTCTTCAATTGGTGTGGCGGTAGTCGGAACGGGATTTGGACAAAAAGTTCATTTACCTGGGTTTAAGGCTCATCCTCGGACGCAGGTTGTAGCAGTGTATCACCGCGATCGCGACAAAGCTCAGGCGATCGCTCAAACTCATAATATTCCCCATGCGAGTTCTGCGCTAGAAGAAATTGTCGCTCTACCAGAAGTCCAAGCAGTTAGCATCTCTACCCCGCCGTTTCTACATTACGAAATGGCAAAAACAGTACTGCAAGCAGGTAAGCACCTGTTATTAGAAAAACCCACCACGCTCTCAGCTACAGGAGCGCGAGAACTGTACCATATAGCCAAAGCTAACAATCTCGTCGTGACTCTAGATTTTGAATATCGCTTCGTTCCCGCATGGCAAAGGTTAGCTGAATTACTAGCGGAAGATTATGTGGGTGAGAAACGGCTGATTAAAATTGATTGGTTGGTTCCCAGTCGCGCCGATGCTTCCCGCCCCTGGAATTGGTATTCTCGTAAAGATATGGGTGGTGGGGCTTTGGGGGCGCTAGCTTCCCATACTTTTGATTACATGAATTGGTTGTTTGGTGCAGTGCAAAAACTGTGCGCCCAGCTCAGTACTAGCATTCCTCAACGGCTCGATCCTCTGACGGGGGAAATGAAGCTAGTAGATGCTGATGACACCTGTATGCTGATGCTAGAGCTGGCAGACGGTACGCCTTGCCAAATTAATATTAGTTCGGCAGTGTATGCAAATCGCACGCACTCAGTAGAAGTGTATGGCGATCGCGGTACTTTAGTATTGTGCAGTCAAAATCAAAAAGATTACGTCCACGGCTTTCACCTCTGGGGTGCTTCCGCCGGACAACCGCCAGTAGAATTGGAAATTCCCATGCGGTTGGGATTTGACAAAACTTATACAGACGGACGCATCGCTCCATTTATTCGCGTGGTTAATCAATGGGTGCAAGGAATTGATAGCGGAGAATCCCTAATTCCTTCCATTCGCGAAGGTGTTTACTCGCAATTGTTAATGGATCTCAGCCATGCTTCTCACCAACAACGCAGTTGGGTAGACGTACCAGATTTAGATAAATATCTCACCAGAGGCTAAAGGTAACTATCTACATCGATTCATAATTAAATTGTTTCCATATATATAGCAACCTAGATGAATCGTGAAATCAATTGTCCGTGTAGAGACGTTACATGTAACGTCTCTACACGGGAAACTTTCATACCACAATATAAGTAAACCCACCCTTACATTACGAAGGTATTTGTAACGAAAAATTTATTTAAATTGAATTTTTTATAAAAAGTTTATATTCCTGCAAAATTAGCTCACATTAATTAAGATACAAAACGCGATCGCGCAGAGTTTTGTTTTGTCGAACATGATACACTTCCCTGAAGAATAAAGATTGAATTGTAGAGGTGGGTTTAATACTTTTCGGTTAAAACAAGATCCCCCCTAGCCCCCTTTTTAAGGGGGGAATAAAGTCTCATTAAACAAGAGGGAACAAAGCCCCCTTTTTAAGGGAGTTGGGGGATCTCCGAGAGCTTTGCGTTACTGACAGAGCAGACGTATTTTTTCACACATCACGGGAGCGACATTGAGATAATACCAAGATGGTCGATCGCCAAAAAATCAAAAGAGCGATCGCATCTCTATTGCTGCTCCCGTCATCAACTTAGGAGAAGTAATATGGTCATCGATTTTCAAGCTCAAGGTATCGATATCACCCGTTTAAAAGAACCAGCAATTCATACTTTTAATCAGATTCAACCGCATGGAATTTTAATTGTTTTAGCAGAACCGGATCTGACTATTTTACAAATTAGTAGTAATGCGATCGCTACGTTCGGAATTGCTGCCGAACAAATGTTACAAAGACCTTTATCAGAATTTATCGATCTTTTTCAGTTAGAAAGAATTCAGACTGGCTTAACCGCAACAGAAGATCTCGATATCATCAATCCCGTTAAGTTATGGGTACGAAAGAAAGGCGATGAATATTCTGTATTTGATGGCGTATTTCACCGCAATATAGAAGGATTTCTAATTTTAGAATTAGAACCAGCGCTAGCCCAAGAAAATATTCCTTTTCTCAGTTTTTACCACTTAGCTAGAGCATCTATTAATCGCTTAGAAGAAACTTCAAATCTCAGAGAGTTCTGTCAAATTATCGTCCAAGAAGTTCGCAACGTGACTGGCTTCGATCGCGTCATGTTGTATAAATTCGATAACGACGGACATGGTTCTGTCATTGCTGAAGAAAAACTCGATAGCATGGAACCATATTTGGGACTACACTTTCCTGAATCTGATATTCCCAGACCAGCCAGAAAACTATTTGCATCTAATTGGATTCGTTTAATTCCTGATAGTCGCTGCGAACCTGTAACCCTCGTACCAGCAATTAATCCAATTAGCAAAGAACCTACAGAACTGACGAATTCCATTCTTAGAAGTGCCGCAGCTTGTCATTTTGAATATTTACACAATATGGGTGTAGGTGCTTCGCTGACGATCTCGTTAATTAAAGACCAAAAACTTTGGGGTTTAATTGCTTGTCACCATCAAACACCCATGTATGTTTCTTACGAATTACGCAAAGCGTGCGAATTTTTGGGACGGATGGTCTTTTCTGAAATTGCTTCTAGGGAAGAAACGGAAGATTTTGCCTATCGGCGACAGTTGGCTTACGTGCAGTCAGCTTTAGTCGAATATATGTCTCAAGAAGAGAACTTTGTTGATGGTTTGATTAAACACAAACCAAACCTTCTCAACTTAGCTGATGCTCAAGGTGCAGCAATTTGTTTTGGCAATACTTGCACGACAATTGGTAAAACTCCCGTAGCAGAAGACTTAAATTTCTTAGTTCAGTGGCTGAAAAATAACGTTCAAGAAGAAGTGTTCTACACAGATTCTTTAGCGCAAGTTTATCCCGATGCAGAAAGATTCAAACATGTTGCTAGTGGTTTATTAGCAATTCCAATTTCTAAGCGCAATTACGTATTATGGTTCCGTCCCGAAGTGATTCAAACAGTAAATTGGGGCGGCGATCCTCATAATGCTTACGAATTGAATCAAGAGAATGGACTGCGATTGTGTCCGCGCAAATCTTTCCAATTATGGCAAGAAACAGTCAGTCTCACCTCTTTACCTTGGAAACAAGTAGAAATTAAAGCCGCGCTGGAACTAAGAAAAGCAATTGTCAATATCGTACTGCGCCAAGCTGACGAATTAGCACAATTAGCAGCTGATTTGGAAAGATCGAACGCTGAATTGAAAAAATTTGCTTACGTTGCTTCTCATGACTTACAAGAACCGCTAAATCAGGTAGCAAATTACGTCCAGTTGCTAGAAATGCGCTATCAATCGCAACTTGATGCAGACGCGAAGGAATTTATTAACTTTGCTGTCGAGGGAGTCAGCTTAATGCAAACGCTGATCGATGATGTGCTGGCGTATTCTAAAGTAGAAATGCAGGGAGTTGAGTTTGAACTGACGGAAGTTGATACGGCTTTAGACCGTGCTTTAGGTAATTTAAGACAACGCATTACCGAAAGTGGGGCGAAAATTAGCCGCGATCCATTACCAACTGTCATGGCAGATAGCACCCAATTGATGCAACTGTTTCAAAATTTGATTGGTAATGCAATTAAATTCCGCAGTGACAAACCACTAGAAATTCACATCTCGGCACAGCGTCAAGAAGAAGATGAGTGGCTGTTTGCAGTACGAGATAATGGAATGGGTATTGAACCACAATTTAGCGATCGCATCTTTGTGATCTTCCAACGCTTGCACCCACGAGACGAATATCCAGGTACGGGAATGGGTTTAGCAATCTGTAAAAAGATTGTCGAGTGTCACCGAGGACGAATTTGGGTGGAGTCGCAACTTGGGGCTGGGGCAACATTTTATTTTACGCTACCCGTAGGAGGGCGCGATCGTGAGCGGAGAAACGGACGCAAAGCACAAAACGATCTTTTTGGTAGAGGACAATAGAGCCGATGTCCGTTTAATTGAAGAGGCGTTAAAAAATAGTTCCGTACCGCATCAAGTGATGTCGGTGCGGGATGGAGTCAACGCGATCGCATTTTTGCGTCAAGAGGGCGAGTTTGTAAATGCACCTCGCCCCGATTTAATTCTGCTGGATCTCAACTTACCCAAAAAGGACGGGCGAGAAGTCTTGGCAGAAATTAAAGCCGATCCTCAACTCAAAAGCATTCCCGTTGTCGTCCTCACGACTTCTCGGAATGACGAGGATATCGCCCATAGCTACGCTTTACACGTCAATTGCTACATCACCAAATCTCGCAATCTCAGCCAATTGTTTCAAATTGTCAAAGGAATTGAAGAGTTTTGGCTCTCTACCGTTACGCTGCCATCACGATCTCCCAACTGAGTTAAAAAGGGGGCTAAGAAAAAGTTACACAGAGGCTTCTGGAAGCAAATTTACTTAAACAAAGGAGCTATTTCCCCCCTTTTTAAGGGGGTTAGGGGGGATCGAGATCTCGGATTTCAAGCACATAATTGCTAATGTAGGAGCATAGTTAGTATTTAGCCCAAACAATTATTGCTACTAAAGGAGGGGAAAAACCAGAAAGCTATGCTTGTCAGTTTAGTAAAAGTCTTGTTAATTGAAGATAGTTTGGCAGAAGCTAGATTTTTACAAGAGATTTTGCGGCAAGCCAATCTCAGGCACTTTCATTTGGTACACGTCAAACGCTTGGGAGATGCCCTAGCAGAACTCCAGAAAGGATTAATATCTTCACATCCTTACCATGCAGTTTTATTAGATTTGACTCTACCAGATAGCCAAGGGTTGGCATCTTTACCTCTCTTGCTGCAACAAGCCCCTAACTTACCGATAGTCGTTCTCACGAATACGAACGATGACGAATTGGCAATTGAGGCAGTGCGCCAGGGGGCGCAAGACTATTTAGTTAAACGGCAGATCGATGCTAAATTGTTGGTGCGATCGCTATGTTACGCGATCGAGCGCAAGCAGGCAGCATCAGCTTTACAAGCCAAGAATCAAGCCTTAGCAACCCAAGTACAAGAAAGTGCAGTTGAGTTAGATAAAGAGAAGCAACTCAATCGATTCAAATCTGAATTTGTTTCAATGCTGTCGCATGATTTTCGCAGCCCGCTGACAACTATTCTCTTAGCAACTGGATTGCTACAGAATAGCGACGAAAAATTAACTCAAAAGCAAAAACTGACTCATTTTCAACATATTAATGCTGCAATTAAAAATATGGCGCAAATATTGGACGAAGTGTCTTTAGCAGGTAAAGCTGAGGCAGGACAACTACAATGTCAACTTGCCTATTTAGATATTGAAGAATTTTGCCAAGAACTTATTGCAGAACTAGAACTGAGTGCAGCTAAGAAACAGATCGATCTGATTTTCACTTGTCAGGGGCAAGTAGAAGCAGCATTATGGGATGAAAATTTGCTGCGGCATATTTTAGGTAATTTACTCAGCAATGCAATTAAATATTCACTCGCAGGTAGTAGAGTACGGTTTAATTTAATTGCTCGACCGGAAATAGTAACTTTTCAGATTCAAGATTGGGGAATTGGTATTCCCAAAGCAGATTTACAACAGCTATTTCAACCCTTCCACCGTGCTAGCAACGTCGGGAGCAATCCTGGTACTGGCTTAGGACTTGCGATCGCCAAAAAGTGTATTGAGGCTTGCAATGGTGAAATTTTCGTAGAGAGTGAAGTTGGTGTAGGGACTACATTTACTGTCATTCTGCCCTTAGTCTTTGTAGCGAGCTAAATGCGATCGCGCTCGTTCGCAATAGAATTTAACAACTAATAACATATTCAAAAAAATAACTCTGTAGATAGATGTACTAATTCCATAGGTAGAGAACCAGCACGAAATTAGAGTATTGGTAACAAAGCCTACGAACCCATTCACCAAAGCCGAATAATCTAGCATCAAAAGGATTTTGCCGCACAACCCGATCTGACGCGGAAATTGCGATCGCACTTGCTGTAAAGTAACTCTCGTAGGCTAGATCGATGACACAAGCAGTTAAAAAACAGAAATTAAACAAAGTCGAACAAGCCAAAGCTAAGAAACATCCCTTATTACTCAAACAAGAACTAGCACACTTTGCCCAGATTGGCTGGGAAGCAATGGACGAGTTCGAGCGAGATTTCGGACTTAAGTGGTTGGGTTTCTTCCATCGTCCAGTGACTCCTGGTAAGTTTATGATGCGGATGCGGATACCCAACGGCATCTTAACCAGTACTCAAATGCGAGTACTTGCAGACATCGTGCAACGCTACTGTCAAGGTGCGGGATTTCAAGACCAGGGTAACGCAGACATTACCACGCGCCAAAACTTACAACTACGCGGCATCCGCATCGAGGATATTGCTAACATTATCAACCTATTAGCACAAGCTGGTCTAACCTGCGTCCAGTCAGGGATGGACAACGTGCGGAACATTACGGGTTCCCCTGTTGCAGGTATCGATGCCAACGAACTCATTGACACGCGCGGATTGTGCCGCATTCTCCAAGATGCCATTACTAACAACGGTGAAGGCAATCTCGAACTGAGCGATTTACCCCGAAAATTTAACATAGCTGTGGCTGGTGGTCGCGATAACTCGGTTCACGCCGAAATTAACGACCTCGGCTTGCTTCCAGCATATAAAAACGGGACACTAGGCTTTAACATCATTGTCGGTGGTTATTTTGCCCCCAATCAATATGTATCGGCGATTCCCCTTGATGCTTGGATTCCTCCCGAAGATGTGGTTGCTTTAACTTTGGCGATGATGATGGTCTATCGCGAAAATGGACCGAGGGAAAACCGCCAGAAGTGCCGCATGATGCATCTAATTAACCAATGGGGAATAGAAAAGTTTCGCGCTGAGGTAGAACAACGGTTCGGTAAACCGCTAGCTACAGCCGCAGAAAAAGATGAAATTGACTGGGAAAAACGCGACCATATTGGAGTTTATCCCCAAAAACAAACAGGATTAAATTATGTCGGATTGCACGTTCCTGTCGGTCGCTTGTATGCAAATGAAATGTTTGAACTGGCGCGAATGGCAGAGGTTTACGGCAATGGAGAAATTCGCCTCACCGTCGAGCAAAATTTAATTATTCCCCATATTCCCGATACACGTTTGAGTGCATTTTTAGCCGAACCTCTGCTAAAAGAGCGTTTTACAATTGAGCCAGGAATTTTAAATCGAGGCTTAGTTTCTTGTACTGGAAATGAGTTTTGCGGTTTTGCCATTATTGAAACTAAAAACCGCGCTTTAGCAATAGTTAAGGAACTCGAACAAGAGTTAATCTTAACTCAACCAGTGCGAATTCATTGGACTGGTTGCCCGAATTCCTGCGGTCAACCTCAAGTTGCAGATATTGGTTTTATCGGCACGAAAACGCGCAAAGACGATCGCACGGTGGAGGCAGTAGATATATGGATGGGTGGCAAGGTTGGTAAGGATGCCCACTTAGGTAAAGAGGTGATGAAACGGGTTGCCTGTGAAGATTTAAAATCAGTGGTGCGGGACTTATTGGTCGAACATTTTGGGGCAAAAATTAAAGAGGAAGCATTGGTAGGTTAGATCCCCCCAACCCCCCTTAAAAAGGGGGACTTTAGATCCCCCCAACCCCCCTTAAAAAGGGGACTTTGGTTAATTCATATGTAGGGGCGCACAGCTAGCTGTGCGCCCCTACCAGCCGACATTCAATCAAGGGGGGTTTAGATAGATGCGATCGCACCATTGCGTCGTTTATCTCCCGCACCTGAAATGATTCCCGACTCATCTTCCATGACTGTATGCACGCCGCCAAAAAACATATTCTGCTTGTTCCATAATAGGGATGTTTCATCAGCAGAAATTAAGTTAGCGATCGCTTCTTCATTCCACCCTGGTTCCAGATTCAAGACATTATCTTCCCAATGCAGGCGAGAACTATTCACAGCTAGATCTACAGGCATTTGAAAATCAATAATATTAGAAATAACTTGTAAAATAGCCGTTCTAATTCGCTTAGAACCACCAGAACCTAAAACAATTTCAGGGCGATTGTCTTTTAATACAATTGTGGGCGACATCATTGAAGAAATTCGGACATTTTCTTGCCATTGATGAAAACCATGTGGATTTATATCGTCCTCACCTAGCATATTATTTAGCATGATGCCCGTACCTGGAATAATGTAACCACAACCCTCTCCATTAGAAGTTGTGACGCTAGCGGCATTTCCTTCATCATCTACAACGCTAAGATGGGTAGTACTACCCCATTTATTCACAACTGAATTTAATTGCGATGCATATTCGGTAATTTGAGCAGCAGCTAAAAATGTTTCTGCTATATTAGTTTGATAAACATTAGTATCGTACTTTTCTTTTCTAGCGCGATCGGTTAATCGCATGACTGCTGTAAGAATTTGTAAGTGTAGCGGCGTACCAAAACCAATTTTAGATAAATCGAGTTGAGCCAATAATTCTAAAGCAAAAGCAATCAACATTCCTCCCGAACTAGGAGGTGGATTTGTTAATAGTGTATTCCCTCGATAGTTAATCGTCAGCGGTTCTCTTTCAATGACTTGATATTCTGCTAAATCTGCATCAGTTAAATAACCGCCATCGGTTTGACAATCTTTAATTAATTGTCGGGCAATATCTCCTCGATAAAACTCTTGCACCCCTCGTTCGGCAAGATAATTTAAAGTTGCGGCAAAATCAGGCATGAATAATTTATCCCCTACCTCCAGCAACACGCCTTGCGGCGCGTAAATTTGTCGTGCTGCTTTGGTAGCTGTCAAAATTGGTTGTAAAATTTGCCAGCAGTAAGTTTGAAACTCATTCACTTCTATACCATATTTAGCATAGTGAATTACTGGTTCGGTAACGACATAAAAAGGTAATTTACCTAACTTTTGTTGAACGTGATAAATACCACCAATATTTCCTGGCGTAGCGATCGCACCCAGTCCAATATGAAATTCTTGAATAGCATCGCCAAAGTTAACGTCTATTGGATAAAAATCAACTTCTTGTTGAGGTCTTTTATGAATCGGAGTTTGGGAAAAGAAATCAAATAAAATATTCTGATTGTTCTGAGTATGCGCTAACAGAAAACCTCCACCAGCAGCAGAAGTCAGCGATGATTCGGTGACAAATGAAGCTAAAACAGCAGCGGCGGCTGCATCAAAAGCATTCCCACCCAGGCGAAACATTTCAATTCCTGCTGCGGCGGTTCTTGCATCTCCAGCCGCGATCGTACCGCGTGTAACCTTGCCCATGTTTGCAGACTACCACAAAAGAAGTCGTAAGGGCGGGTTTACCTATAATTTCCGTTCAGTACAAAGTTTTTTGGTAAACCCACCAGTACAGAAGTCAGAAGTTAAAAAGTGTGATTCATTACAGTTTATAGTACACTACATACGAGAAAATAAAAATGCTAATGAGTATTTAGCAAAGGAAAAACCAATTTACTAAAAATTAGGTCAAATAATACTTTTAAAACTGCTACTTACTTTCTATTTGCTGATAACTGATAACTGATAACTGATGAATCCCTGCTGGGTATTAGAGCGAGTTGGAAATGGCGCGATCGCGGCTGTAGCTTTACATGACGGTCATGATGTCAGGCAGGAAGTTGCAGATTTAATGGTCATCAGCGAAGCCGATCGCTGGCGAGAAGAAGACCCATTTACGGCGGCTTGGACGACGATCGCAGATACGCAAATTGTGGTAAAGCGATCGCGGTTTGAATTAGATCTCAACCGTCCTAGAGAAAAAGCAGTTTATATTGACCCCAGAGATGCATGGGGTTTGGAAGTTTGGCAATCCGTACCATCAGCTGAAATTCTTGCCCGTTCCTTAGCTGAATACGATACTTTTTATGCTAATTTAGAACGAATTTTTAGAGATTTAGAACGCCGTCACGGACGTTTTGTTGTATTTGAACTGCATACTTACAATCATCGCCGTTTGGGACGGGATGCTGAACCTGCCGATCCGAGATATAATCCAGAAATCAATTTAGGCACTGCCACGCTGGATCGCGATCGCTGGCATTCTATCATCCAAAGTTTTCTCTCGGATCTTCGCAACTTTGATTTTTTGGGAAGGCAACTTGACGTAAGAGAAAATGTCAAATTTTACGGCGGACATTTTCCTACTTGGGTACATCAAAAGTTTCCTGATTCTGCTTGCGTCCTCTCGATTGAAGTTAAAAAGTTTTTTATGGATGAATGGACGAACGAAGTAGATTTAGAGCAATTAGAAGCGATCCGCCACGCCTTACAATCGACTGTACCAGGGATATTGAAGCAGCTAGCGGTAGAAACCAGACGAAAATATTAAATTTGCTAATTTAGAGGCTAGTTGCGATCGCGATTCGAGTCAACGGCGGACTTAGCCTGTGTAGTCGCGAATTCTATTCGCTCAATCTCTTCGTATTACAAACAGTAAATAGTCAGGTAGGAATTCACCTACCTGACTGAGAATTTATCCGATATTAACTTTCACAACCTTATTCTTTTCTTCTTCTGCTTTCGGTAATGTGAGAGTTAGAACGCCATTTTGATAGTTAGCTTGGACGTTTTCATGCTGAATTCTCGTTGGCAGTGGAATGACGCGACGGAACGAACCATAACGAAATTCAGAACGAGTTACACCTTTTTCTTCAGTCTTGGTTTCAGATTTACGTTCGCCGCTAATTGCAACAGCTTCAGATGTTACTTGTACGTCTAAATCTTTAGCTTCCATTCCAGGAACTTCGAGTTTCAGGTGAATTGCTTCTGGTGTTTCTTGCAATTCAGCTGCGGGTACGAACGCCATCCCACCATTACCACCAGTGCGAGGTGACAAGCTGTCAAACAAACGGTTCATTTCTCTTTGTAAGCTGCCAAATTCGCGGAATGGTTCCATTTCAAATTCGCGGAATGGTTCCCAACGTACTAGTGCCATAATTACCTCCGAACTTTGCTGTATCTCTAGCTAATGTGTGTTAACTGAATTTCCGACTCAACAGCTGTTTATTTATCGGGGGTTGACTTTTCTCAACCCAATATTAGGCTACCAAAGGCACTCATTGAGGGATGTTCGGTTCTTTGCCTATGTCGTGTTCTTCTTCCCGTAATTGTGACAGGGTAGGGGCGCACAGCTGTGCGCCTCTACTGCTCATTTCGGTTTACACAAATATGCTGTAGGTTCTAAAACCCAAATTGAAAATCCTTTAGGGGTTTTAACAATTAAAGCATCGTTGCCTTTTTCTTGAAGCTTATTAATTACACTTAAGGCTTTTTCTCTATCTTTAACTGACTTAAAAAAACTATAGTATTGCTTATTGACTATAATTGCAGCCATCCGCTCATCTGATTCTGATATACCAATATGGCAGGTACAGTATTCACCTGGGGAGAGAAATGGATTATTTTTAAAATCGCGATTGGAAAGAGATGACATGGTAGGTTGCATAATTTTTTCTGTTATCTATTGACCCAGCAGAGGATAAGTTACAGATAGCTATTACCTGAAAATAAATTTCGTTCATATTATTACAATATGTAAATTTAGCCGTGAGTGCATACCGTACCATTGCGGATTTCGACAAAAATAGGTAGCACGGCTGTGCTACCCAACAGACAGTAATTCTTAGTAAGGTGCGTTTTCAAAACGCACCCTATCACTTGAGATTAGACTTGTACCAAGTGATAAGGACTGGTCAACTTATCCAACTGCTGTACTAACAAACTCAGGAATAATCCTACATCCGTTACTACACCCACAGATTCAACCGAACCGCGATCGCTCAGTTTTGTGACTACGGCGGGGTTAATATCGACGCAGACCATTTTCACCCCAGCAGCAGTCATATTCCCTACACCGATCGAATGCAGCATCGAGGAGAGCATTAAAATCATATCTGCTCCCTGTAATAACCGAGCATATTCGGTTTGAGCTTTAATTAAATCCATCTCGGTGTCAGGTAAAGGACCATCATCTCGAATCGAACCCGCTAAGCAGAAGGGGACGTTGTTACGGACGCATTCGTACATGACTCCGCTTTGCAATACACCTTGCTCGACAGCCTTAGCAATACTGCCATAACGCCGGATCGTGTTGATAACCTTCAAGTGGTGGCGGTGTCCTCCCTGTACGGCGACTCCTCGCTTCATATCAACACCGAGGGAAGTCCCCATCATATTTTGCTCGATATCGTGGACGGCGATCGCGTTTCCACCCAACAAAGCTTGCACGTAGCCTTGGCGGATTAACTGCGATAGGTGTTCCCCGCCACCTGTATGAATTACTACGGGTCCAGCCGTGACAACCACCTTACCACCTTGGTCGCGCACTTGTCGCAGTTCCCAAGCAACTTGTTCCACCACTAATTCGACGCGACGTTCGCTGGAGACTCCAGCCGACATAAAACTAAATTCTTGCTTGTTGCGCTGTTCCCGCGATTCCGTCTTGCGAATGGTACGAATTCCTTCAATTCCAACGATGACGTGTTCGCCGACTTCTAGATCCCGTAATAACTTGCACCGAGCCACGGGACTACCAGAATTAAATGTAACTGCGATCGCGCCATCCATGCGCTGATTTTGCACCTTCACCCACTCGCAATTTACCCGCACTTCTGTCGGATAAATCGTCGTCACGTAAAAATCATCGGGAGCTACACCCGCTTGATGTACGGGTTCCATATTCACGTCGCAAACTTCTTGCGGACGCGGCACAGCACCCAAATCGATTAGCTGAGATATAATCTCTTCCATCACGTCGCGCGATGGCGCTGTTACCTTCACCTCAGCCGAAGACGTGCTTTGTCGCTGTTCTCCCAAGCTAAAATTCAGCACTTGGAAGCTACCGCCATTTTCCACGATCGCATCTAAAGCGCGGTTGATTAAACCGGAATCCAACAAATGTCCTTCCATACGGACAGCACGACTTTCCACAGGCGTGCTGGCGTGGACTTCTTCCCGTACTGGTTCTGTCACCCGCAACGTCAGACATTTGGCGGCTCCCCCAGCTTTGAGGAATTCTGTCAGCGGGGTTTCAATTACCTGAAATCCCAGTTTAGTCAAGCGAGCTTTTAAATCTTCGCTCGCCTTATTCATCACCACTACCGAGTCGATATTGACGGCGTTACAGGCGAAGTTCACCGCATCGGCTTCTTTGATAGCGATCCGCTTTTCAGCTGGAACCCGCATTTCAATCAGACGGTTGGAATAGGAATCAAAAGCGGGAGGATAGTAGAGGAGATAACCGCCACTCAAGGGACAAAAACAGGTATCGAGGTGGTAGAAGCGCTCGTCCATCAAGCGCAAGGATAACACTTCAATATCAAGCCATTTGGCGAGATAAGGGTGAGAATCGAGTTCGGAACGGAAGCCATACCCAGCCCATAACCAGCGTCCTTCCCGATCTAGCAGTGCATCTCCAGCACCTTCAAATGGTAAGTCTTTAGGCAGTTCGTGTACCGTGTAACCTTTGGACTCAAACCACTGCTTGAAGAATGGTTCTTCTCCCTGACGCTCCTTGTGGAAGAATCGGCTGAGGACAACTGTATCCCCCAAAACCAAGCCTGCATTCGCAGTAAATACCATGTCTGGTACGCCTGGTTGCGGTTGCACCAAATCGACAACGGCTTGTTCCTTTAGGACATGGAACAACTTTTGCCACTGTTCGACGGCGCGATCGCGGGAGGACTTGTGAATGTTACCCTCCATCCAGGGGTTAATCACGTAGTCCACATCATAGTGGTCGGGGGCGCACATTAAGAAGCGGATCGAAGAACTCATAGAAAGCTTTCTATTGGGTCAAGATGACAAACTCTTCATGAATACAGATTTTTATGTCACCAATTCTGTAGAAATTGTTACGGAATCTGTACTCAATGCAACTATATTGCAACTGCAATTCTAGATCTTCATTCTATTACTTTGAGGAACAGTAGGATGAAATGGCTTGTGAGGGGGCGATCGCAATGTTTGTGCTTCGCAATTCTTGATGAGATTAAGTATTTACTCTTATTGGCTGAATTAGCGATATTGCAGCTATTTTTAATAATTTGCGTGTTAGCTTAACTAATTTGCTGTAGATAAAAGCCAATTGAGTATAGGTGGGCATTGCCCACCCTACTATAAAATCGCTACTATAAAATCGCGATCGCTCATAGTAACGACAGATTATGGCGATAAATTAGTCAAGCTGGCTTGATTTTTAGCTCGCTAGCAAATAGCACGAACTATTGCCCAATTCTGCTATTTTTAATATTTTCTACATAATTCACAACGAAGGGTTAGCAACTAAATAATAATCGCGCTTTTCAACCTGTAAACCCACTACCAACTAACATTTACCAATTACCTAGCTAGCTTTTGTATTGCAAAAATGCAGCTATTTTTCATCATAATTAGTCACTGAATTCAAGAACTACTAATTTTTCTTAACATTTACCTCGATCGCAAAAAACGCTATGTTAAGCTGTTGGCGCGAGTAACATTTGAGGAAATAGAGAAAAGCAACCGTTTTCCATAAATTTACTTATATAGACCGACTAATAAATATTACGGATAAAGCTAGTAGTGTCATGCGTCAACCTACTAGAAAAATTGCATTATGACAACACATAATTTTGCTTTTACTCTTAATTTTGCATCTCAACTCAACAAAAAGTCGTGCAACATAGTTTCCATTATTTTGACTTTTAACCTTTGACTTTTCAGGGGAGGCTCTTTGTGTCAGAAAACTTGCAAGTAACAGATGTTGAATTTTCCCTTTGGGATGAAGAACCAGTTCAACTAATTAACCAAATTCAATCACACGGAGTCATTCTAGTTTTAGAAGAGCCAAACCTCAAAATTTTACAAGTCAGTACTAATGCATTTTCTGTTTTTGGAATTTCCCCTGAAGAATTGGTTTTGCAGAATCTAGAAGATCTGCTCGACTCTTATCAAATAGAAAGAATCAAACTAGGACTAGCAGAAGAAAACTTCGATCTGCTCAACCCTATAAAAATTTGGTTGAGACTTAAAGGAGACGATTACGTAGTATTTGACGGCATTTTCCACCGCAACCGCGATAAATTTCTAATTTTAGAATTAGAACCAGCTCTGACTCAAGAAAATATACCATTTTTAAGTTTTTATCACCTAGCTAGAGCCTCAATTAATAGATTGGCGACAACAACAAAATTACAAGATTTCGGTCAAGTTATCGTTCAAGAAGTACGTAAAGTCACGGGATTCGATCGCGTGATGCTCTATAAATTTGACAACGACGGACATGGTGTTGTCATTGCCGAAGAAAAATTAGATGATATGGAAGCTTACTTAGGATTGCACTTTCCCGAGTCGGATATTCCTAAACCAGCAAGAAAACTGTTTTGTTCCAATTGGATTAGAATAATTCCCAACGCTCATGCTAAACCAGTAGAACTTTTTCCTTTAATTAACCCGACAAATTTACGTCCGCTAGATTTGACTCATTCAACCTTAAGAAGTGCATCTTCCTGTCATCTTAAGTACTTACATAATATGGAAGTGGGTGCTTCTTTAACAATTTCTTTAATTAAAGAAGACAAACTTTGGGGGTTAATTGCTTGTCACCATCGATCGCCTAAATATGTATCTTACGAGCTACGTAAAGCTTGCGAGTTTCTCGGACGAATGATTTTTGCCGAAATTTCGGCAATAGAAGAAACAGACGATTACGACTATAACCTTCACATCACATATGTGCGATCGCAACTAGTCGAATATATGTCGCAAGCCGAAAACTGGATTGATGGTTTAGTTAAACAAGAACCGAACTTATTAGAATTAGTTGACGCTCAAGGAGCAGCCATCTATTTTAATAACGAATGGACGACGATTGGGCAAGTTCCAAAGCAAGAGAACTTAAATGTTATCTTACAGTGGTTAAGATACCAGTTTCGAGATGAGGAAGTTTTCTACACGGATACCCTACCACTAGTATTTCCAGAAGCAGAAATTTACAAACATGTTGCTAGTGGCTTGTTAGCGATTCCTATTGCCGACAAAAGCTATATTTTATGGTTTCGTCCTGAAGTCATCCAAACAGTGAATTGGGGTGGTAATCCACATGAGGCATTTGAATTCGGTCGGGAGAATGACAGCGTATATTTGTCTCCCCGCAAATCCTTTCAATTATGGCAAGAAACCGTACAGGGTAAATCTTTGCCGTGGAAGAAAGTAGAAATCAAAGCCGCGATCGATCTGCGTAAAGCCACAATTGAGATAGTTTTAAGACAAGCAGAAGAACTATCACAAATCGCCTACGATTTAGAACGTTCTAATGCCGAACTGAAAAAGTTTGCCTACGTCGCTTCCCACGACTTACAAGAACCATTAAATCAAGTTGCGAATTACGTCCAGTTGTTAGAGATGCGCTATCAAGAACAGCTCGATGAAGATGCTAAAGAATTTATTAGCTATGCGGTATCGGGAGTCAGCCTCATGCAGACGCTCATAGATGACGTACTAGCTTATTCCAAGGTAGATCGACAGAATGTCGAATTTCAACCCGTAGATTTGGAGGTAGCCTTAAAACGCGCTCTCAGTGGCTTACAGGGACGAATTTCAGAAACGGGAGCTACAATTTCTTACGATCCACTACCAACAGTATTAGCAGATAGCACGCAGATGCTTCAGCTATTTCAAAATCTGATTGGGAATGCGATCAAGTTTCGTAGCGACAAGCCACCTATGATTCATATTGGTGTCTCACCACTAGAAGATGCCTGGTTATTTTCCGTTAAAGATAACGGGATCGGTATCGATCCCCAGTTTAGCGATCGCATTTTTGTCATTTTCCAACGCTTGCATACCAGAGATGAATATTCCGGTACGGGAATGGGTTTGGCAATTTGCCAAAAAGTCGTTGAATGCCATCGAGGAGATATCTGGGTGGCTTCAGAATTAGGTCAAGGTGCAACATTCTACTTTACAATTCCCGCCGGAGGTAAGAAATATGAGTACAGGCACGGCAGAAAAACTCAGAACCATTTTCCTAGTAGAGGATAATAAAGCTGATGTCCGCTTGGTGGAAGAAGCACTCAAACGCAGTACCATCCCCAACCAAGTTTTATCTGTACGAAACGGGATGGATGCGATCGCTTTTTTGCGTCAAGAAGGAGAATATACCGACGCACCCCACCCAGATTTAATTCTGCTCGATCTCAACTTACCCAAGAAAGACGGTCGGGAAGTTTTGGCAGAAATTAAAGCCGATCCCCAACTGCGACGTATCCCTGTCGTGATCTTGACTACCTCCAAAAACGAGGAAGATATTTGTCACAGCTACGATTTACACGTCAACTGCTACATTACCAAGTCTCGCAACCTCAGCCAATTGTTTCAAATTGTCAAAGGAATTGAAGAGTTTTGGCTTTCTACCGTAACTTTGCCTGTAAATTAATCCTCGTATGCCGATAATTATGTGTATGACTTTTGACTTTTGACTTCTGACTTTTGACTTCACCATGACTCCGGTAAAAGTTCTGTTGATTGAAGACAACTTGGCAGAAGCCAGACTCATGCGAGAGCTGCTGAAGGAGTCTCCAGTCAAGCAGTTTGAACTAGTACACGCCCAGCGATTGCAGGAAGCGCTCGACCGATTGCAAGAGAATTGCTTTGATGTTGTTCTGTTAGACTTAACTCTACCGGATAGCGCTGGGTTAGGATCGCTCATACCATTACTCAAAGCCGTTCCCAGCCTTCCCATCGTCGTGCTGACAAATACGAATGATGACGATCTGGCTCTAGAAGCAGTCCGCCAGGGAGCGCAGGATTATCTTGTCAAACGACAGGTCAATTCAGGCGTGCTGATACGTTCTTTATGCTATGCGATCGAACGCAAGCAGGTAGCTGAAGCGTTAAAAACAGTCAATCAAGCTTTAGAAGTGAGCGTGCAGGAACGCACTGCCGAATTAGTTAAAGCCAAAGAAATGAATCAGTTTAAATCTGATTTTGCTTCCATCCTCTCGCACGATTTTCGCAGTCCCCTAACGACTATTCTACTAGCAACTGGATTGCTACAAAATAACGACCAAAAATTAAGCCAAGAAAAAAAGTTCGCTCACTTTCAATTGATTCGTTCTGCCATTAACGACATGGCTAGGCTATTAGATGAATTTTTGCTTTTGAGCCAAGCTGAAGCAGGCAAACTCAAATGCAAGCTCATCCCAATGGAATTAGAGCAGTTTTGCAACAAACTTGTAGAGGAAGCAAAATTAAGCACCAACGCGAAAGACTCGATCTTAACTTTTCGTTGCCACCATTGCGATCGCTTGCATGGTTCGGTCTGGGATGAGAGTTTGTTAAAACATATTTTAAGTAATTTACTCAACAACGCAATTAAATATTCTCCTGCTGGCGGTCAGGTACAGTTTGAACTGATCGTTGAAGAAAAAACTGCGATCTTTCGATTTCAAGACCAAGGGATCGGTATTCCTCAAGCAGACCAAGCACAGCTGTTTCAGCCTTTTTTTCGCGCTCATAATGCCGAGAAGATTCCTGGGACTGGTTTAGGATTGGCAATTGTGAAAAAATGTGTTACTGCACATAGCGGTGAAATTACCTTGGAAAGCACGGTGGGAATGGGTACGACTTTTACAGTCACCCTACCGTTAATCAAGGGAATCGGCGATGTTTGCCCCGTATTTATGCAATCGATCGAGCAGTTGTAGCAACGAGGCGATCGCTCCTTAATTCGTGCTAATCTTATGCGCTAATCTTAATAGTGATTAGTGGCTGGTGACTAGTAGCTAGAATTGCTCCCTTGTCTCCCTTGTCCCCTCTGCTCCCTGCTCCCTTACCTCTGCTCCCTTTTCAAAGTTATGGCTCTGATTGTCCAGAAATACGGTGGTACTTCGGTCGGTTCGGTGGAACGCATTCAAGCTGTGGCAGATCGCGTTCTCCAAACAGTGAAAGCAGGAAACGCTTTGGTGGTTGTCGTTTCTGCGATGGGTAAGTCTACCGATGCACTGGTCAAACTAGCGCATGAAGTTTCCGCTAATCCCAGTCGCCGGGAAATGGATATGTTGCTCTCAACAGGAGAACAGGTGACGATTGCCCTGTTAAGCATGGCATTACAAGAATTGGGACAACCAGCAATTTCGCTCACGGGCGCTCAGGTGGGGATCGTCACCGAAGCAGAACACACGCGGGCGCGGATCTTACACATTCAAACATCTCGGATTGAAAAGCAACTGAAAATTGGTAAAGTTGTGGTTGTTGCTGGGTTTCAAGGTATTACCAGTACGGAAGAATTAGAAATTACCACCTTGGGGCGGGGTGGCTCCGATACTTCAGCCGTAGCGCTAGCAGCAGCACTTCGCGCCGATTGTTGCGAAATTTATACAGATGTTCCAGGGATTCTGACCACAGATCCCCGTCTCGTCCCAGAAGCGCAGTTAATGACAGAAATTACTTGCAACGAGATGCTAGAACTTGCCAGTTTGGGGGCAAAGGTCTTACATCCGAGAGCGGTAGAAATTGCTCGTAATTACGGCGTACCCCTGGTCGTGCGTTCCAGTTGGACGAGCGATCCTGGAACTTGGGTGGTTTCGCCCAAACCTCAACCCCGTCCGCTGGTAGATTTAGAAATTGCCCGTCCGGTTGATGGGGTAGAACTGGACGCAGATCAAGCTAGAATTGCTTTGTTGCGCGTCCCCGATCGCCCAGGAATAGCAGCACGGCTATTTAGCGAGATTGCCCGTCAAGGCTTAGACGTAGATTTGATCGTCCAGTCGATCCACGAAGGCAACAGCAACGACATTGCTTTTACCGTCACGACTTCGCTACTCAGGCAAACAGAAGCAGTCGCCGCCGCGATCGCACCCGTGTTGCGCTCCCATCCCGACCCGAAATCGGAGGAAGCAGAAGTGATGGTGCAGCCGCACATTGCCAAAGTCAGCATCGACGGGGCAGGCATGATCGGTCGTCCTGGGGTAGCGGCGCAAATGTTTTCGACCCTAGCTGAGGCAGGAGTTAACATTCAAATGATTTCTACCTCAGAAGTCAAAGTCAGTTGCGTTATCGATGCCAGCGACGGCGATCGCGCTGTCGCAGCCCTGCGATCTGCTTTTGGTGTGGGAGACGAGCGGATTGAGGTGAAAGGACAAGGGGACAAGGGAGACAAGGGAGACAAGGGAGACAAGGGGGACAAGGGAGACGAGGAAGAAAAAACTACCAACTACCAATTACCCACTCCCCCAGTACGCGGTGTAGCCTTAGACATCAACCAAGCCCGTTTAGCAATTCTCCAAGTACCGGATCGCCCTGGGTTAGCAGCGAGATTGTTCGGATTGTTGGCGCGGGAGAATATTAGCGTGGATACGATTATTCAATCTCAACGCTGTCGGATTGCGGACGGCGTGCCGAAGCGGGATATTGTTTGTACGGTAGCGCAGATGGATGCGGCAGCTGCGAAGCAAGCCTTAGAACAAGCAGCGTCGGAGCATGGCTGGGGACAAGTCGTGGTAGATACTGCGATCGCTAAGGTCAGCGTCGTCGGTGCGGGAATGGTCGGTCAACCAGGAGTCGCGGCAAAGATGTTTGCTGCCTTGGCACGAGAACAAATTAATATTCAAATGATCGCGACTTCCGAAATTAAAATTAGTTGTGTCGTCGCTCAAGAACAAGGAGTTGCCGCACTCCAGGCAATTCATGCTGCTTTTGGGTTGAGTGGTAGCGGTGCAATTCAAGTCTCGGCGTGATGGAGATTAATTTACCAGAACTGTTACGGCAAGCTTTGCAAGGAATAGAAAATCTTGGTGCTATAGGCGCGATCGCGTTTATCTTGCTGTACGTCATTGCCACGGTTGCTTTGATTCCAGGCACAATTCTTACCTTGGGTGCGGGGGTTGTTTACGGGGCAGTTTTCGGTTCGATTTATGTATTTATCGGTGCGACTTTGGGAGCCACCGCAGCTTTTTTAGTTGGGCGTTATCTGGCGCGGGGATGGGTGGCAAAAAAAATTGCCAGTCAGCAAAAATTTCAAGCCATTGACGAGGCAGTTGGAAAAGAGGGATTCAAAATTGTTTTGTTAACCAGACTTTCACCAATATTTCCCTTTAGCCTGTTAAACTACGCTTTTAGCATCACTCAAGTTTCGCTCAAAGATTATTTCCTTGGCTCGGTGGGAATGTTGCCTGGGACAGTCATGTATGTTTATCTTGGCTCTCTAGCTGGTAGCCTTGCCACAATTAGCAGTAGCGATCGCCCCACCAATTCAACTGTCGTATGGATAATTCGGATAATTGGTTTTATTGCTACGGTAACGGTAACTCTGTACGTGACTCGGATCGCTCGTAAAGCGTTGGCGAAATTGTAGAAAAACTGATAACTGATAACCGATGTCTCAGGAAACTGAAGGAATTCGACCGGAAGAACAGCAAATTCCCTATACTGCCCTCAATTCGCAGCAAAAAAAGCAAAGACTGCGAGAATTAGCAGTAGTATTTCTCAAGTTAGGTACGATCGCCTTTGGTGGTCCCGCCGCACATATCGCCATGATGGATGATGAGGTGGCAAAGCGCAGGCAGTGGATGAGTCGCGAGAAACTACTCGATTTGCTGGGCGTAACTAACTTAATTCCCGGACCCAATTCTACAGAACTAGCTATTCACATCGGCTACGAACGGGCAGGATGGCGCGGTTTGATTATCGCGGGAACCTGCTTTATTTTACCTGCCATGTCGATCGTCTGGGTATTGGCGATCGCCTACAAGCAATATCAAACTTTACCCCAAGCTGAAGGATTGCTCTACGGGATCAAACCCGTTATCATCGCGATCGTCTTACAAGCATTGTGGAAGTTAGGTCAAAAAGCAATTAAGGACGTACCAACGGGGATAGTAGCAGTAGCGGTCATAGTCGCCTTTTTTTTTGGCTGGGATGAAATCGTATTGCTGTTACTGGCGGGACTGAGTGTGATGTTGGTAAAAAGTCTGGGGCGTAGTCGGGGTAATGCGGCAGCTTGGCTGTTGCCGCTATCTTTGCCGCTGGCACAAGCAGGTCATACAACCCCTACTCCACCTGTAGGCTGGCTGAATGTGTTTCTATTTTTCCTCAAAATTGGTTCGGTGCTGTACGGCAGTGGTTATGTTTTACTGGCATTTTTGCAACGAGATTTGGTAGAACGCAATCAGTGGCTAACATCTCAACAGCTTTTAGATGCAGTTGCAATCGGTCAATTTACCCCTGGTCCCGTGTTTACTACTGCTACTTTCATCGGCTATCTTTTAGCTGGTCATGCAGGGGCGATCGCGGCTACAATCGGAATTTTTCTACCTGCGTTTGTACTCGTTGGCATTATCAATCCCTGGGTTCCAAAACTACGTCAATCTACTTTAGTTGGTGGTTTTTTAGATGGAGTGAATGCTGCATCTTTGGGCTTGATGGCTGTTGTTTCATATACTTTGGGACGCACAGCATTGATAGATATCGTGACTGTAGTTTTAGCAATTGTTAGCGCGATCGCTGTTTTCCGCTTCAAGATTAATTCTGCTTGGCTAGTTTTAGCTGGGGGAATTATTGGCTTAATCTTACAATTAGTAAGGTAAAAAATCTCCCCAACTTCTATTTCATTATTAAAAATATTGGGGTATTGATGCGTGACTTTTAATTTGACTAAAAATTAAGTTGTTGTCGGAGTTGTTGAAAAGAACTTCTCAAACTATTAGCAACAAAACCGATCGCGCTGACCATGACTGCCAGAATAATACTAGCTGCCACGACTCCCACAATGACGAGTAAGCCATCACCTTCACTCATACCTAGACTAATGACAACGATCGCGATCGCGGGCAGCATATTTCCTAGCGGGATAGGCAAGGCAATAACTATCGCCATCAATAAGATAAATAATCCTAACAACCTTTGCGCCAATCGCGAAGTGATAAAACCCCAACGGGGACGGACGATTTTTTCAGCTTTTGCGAGGTAATTCAGCCCTTTTTCTACTACCTTAGCTAAATTTTTTTGCTTCCAACGCCGTTTAGCTAGCCATTTTGGTAGATAAGGACGAGAAAAACCCAAACTTAATTGCGCCGAAACCAGCATTAACGGAATTGCAATAATCGCCGATACACCCGCCACAGGGAGGGGTAATGCTTCTGGTAAAGCGCAGATGACCAGTAAAGGACCATAAGCGCGATCGCCCAACTCTTCCACTAACTCCCCTAAACTGACATACTCTTGTTCGGCGTGCCGTTCTAGAAACTGCCGCAGCAATCTAGAAGTGTGCAAGCCTGGGGAGGATTTGGTCGTAGAAGGCATGATAACGGAGGGACAAGGGGGACAAGGGGGACAAGGGGGACAAGGAAGACAAGGGGGAACTCGCTCTTCCCCGCGACCGAAGGGAGTGGGGATTAGGGGGCGAAGGGGGACAAGGGAGAAAGAAATTTACAATCTCCACACCCGACAACGCCAGTTGCTACAACGGGGGGCGACGAAGTCCGCGATCGCGCCACCCCCGCAACGCACCGACCTCCCGCACTGGCTCCCCTACACCCCACACCCTATACCCTACACCCCAGAATACGCCTCCATCGGTTGGCAGGAACAGACGAAATTGCGATCGCCAAAAGCACTATCAATTCGTCCCACGGCAACCCAGAACTTGTGTTCTCGCGTCCAGGGGGCGGGATATGCGGCTTGTTCGCGGGTGTAAGGATGTTGCCAATCGCTTGCTAGCAGGCTTTCGGCAGTATGGGGAGCATTTTTTAATAAATTATCTTCCCGACTGACCTTACCTGCTTCAATCTCAGCAATTTCCTGGCGAATCGCAATCATGGCATCGCAGAATCGATCCAATTCTTCCTTCGATTCGCTTTCTGTGGGTTCTACCATCATCGTCCCTGCAACGGGCCAAGAAATTGTTGGGGCGTGGAAGCCGTAGTCCATCAAGCGTTTGGCAATGTCTTCGACTTCAATTGAGGCAGTTTTCTTGAGCGATCGCAGATCTAAAATACACTCGTGGGCGACAAAACCAGCTTTACCCTTGTACAGTACGGGGTAGTATGGCTCTAGTCTGCGGGCGATGTAGTTGGCGTTGAGGATTGCTACTTTAGTCGCCTCTGTTAACCCCTCACCGCCCATCATGGCGATGTACATCCACGAAATTGTCAGGATGCTAGCACTCCCCCAAGGTGCAGCGGAAATAGCTCCAATCTTGGAGGGGTGAGGAGTGAGGAGTGAGGGATGAGTATCGCTACTGATTTGGGCAATAGAAGTGTCAGGGAGGAAGGGGGCGAGGTGAGTTGCTACACCAATTGGACCCATCCCAGGACCACCACCACCGTGAGGGATACAGAAGGTTTTGTGCAGGTTGAGATGACAGACATCTGCCCCAATATCCCCAGGGCGACATAAACCGACTTGGGCGTTGAGATTTGCCCCATCCATGTAGACTTGTCCGCCGTAGGCATGGACGATCGCGCAAATGTCTTTAATTTGTTCTTCAAACACGCCGTGGGTGGAGGGATATGTCACCATCAACGCGGCGAGTTCGTCTTTGTGCTTTTCCGCCTTTGCCTGCAAATCTTCTATGTCTACGTTACCTTGTTCGTCACAGGCGATCGCCACCACTTTCATCCCCGCCATCACCGCACTAGCTGGGTTCGTACCGTGGGCAGATTGGGGAATCAAACAAATATTCCGATGTCCTTCTCCCCGACTTTCATGGTAGTGTCGAATCGTCAGCAGACCAGCATATTCACCCTGCGAACCAGCGTTAGGTTGCAGAGAAACCGCAGCAAAACCCGTAATTTCCGCTAACCATGCTTCTAACTGTTGAAATAAAATCTGATACCCTCGCGTTTGCGACAGTGGGGCAAACGGATGCAGATTGCCAAATTCCTGCCAGGTGACGGGCATCATCTCTGCCGTTGCATTCAGTTTCATCGTGCAGGAACCCAAGGGAATCATCGATGTTGTTAAGGACAAATCCTTTGCCTGCAATCGATAAATGTATCGCAGCAATTCTGTTTCCGAATGGTAGCGATTGAAAACAGGATGGGTGAGAAATTCGCTGGTGCGAGTCAGTTCTGTGGGTGCTTGTAGGGGCGGGTTTTGCCGAGATCTCTGACTACCCCCAGATCGATCTGTCAAACCCGCCCCCAATTCTTCGATGGTGAAGGGTAGGCTGTCATTACCTGCGAAAATCTCGAATAGGTCGGTTAAATCGGCTTCTGCGATCGTTTCATCTAAAGAGATACCTACAGACTTTTCATCAAATATTCGTATATTGATTTTCTTAGCTTGGCAAGCCTGCAAAATATCATCTAAGTTATGACTGACCAAATTAATTCGTAATGTATCGAAGAAAGATTCTGAACTGATGGTATAGCCTAGCTGCTTTAATCCTGCTGCCAAAATTGCTGTAAGTTTGTGGATTCTGGTAGCAATTTGCTTCAGTCCTTGGGAACCGTGATACACAGCATACATCGAAGCCATGACTGCCAGTAAGACCTGCGCCGTGCAAATATTACTGGTGGCTTTGTCGCGGCGGATATGTTGTTCGCGAGTTTGTAGTGCTAGGCGTAAGGCTGTTTTCCCGTGGATATCTTTAGAAACTCCGACAATCCGCCCTGGAACTTGTCGCTTAAATTCTTCTTTCGTGGCGAAATATGCTGCATGGGGTCCGCCATAACCCATCGGTACGCCGAAGCGCTGCGTGCTGCCTACCGCAATATCAGCACCCCACTCTCCTGGGGGAGTCAATAAAGTTAAACTCAAAGGGTCGGCGGCGACAGTGACCAATGCCCCGGCAGCATGGGCTTGTTCCACAAATGCCCGATAGTCGTAAATCGTACCGTCACTGGCTGGATATTGCAGCAACACGCCAAATACTGGCACGTCAAACTTAAAAGTTTGGTGGTCGCCAACAATCACGTTAATTCCCAGTGGTCTAGCACGGGTCTGCACGACTTGAATTGTCTGCGGATGGCAGTTCTGAGAGACAAAGAAAGCTTTTGCCTTCGTTTTGCACAGACCATAACTCATAGTCATGGCTTCGGCGGCGGCTGTGCCTTCGTCCAGCAAAGAAGCGTTAGCAATTTCCAACCCCGTCAAGTCAATAATTGTCGTTTGGAAATTCAGCAGCGCCTCTAGTCGTCCCTGAGCAATTTCTGGTTGGTAGGGAGTATAAGCAGTGTACCAGCCTGGGTTTTCCAAAATATTGCGCTGAATTACTGGTGGAGTAATGCAGCCGTAATATCCCATACCAATAAACGATCGAAATACTTGGTTTTTCGAGGCGATCGCCTTTAACTGCGCCAAAGCCGCATGTTCGCTGCGATCGCCTTCCAATTGCAGCGATCGCTGTTGGCGAATGGCTTGCGGCACTGTCCGGTCAATCAAAGCATCAAGGGTCGGTAGCCCCAACACTTCTAGCATTTGCTCAACCTCAATCGGTTGAGGTCCAATGTGTCTTTGTCGAAATGAAATTGACTCGCTGCTTATTTGTTTTTGCTGCCGATCGCGTTGAATACGAGGACTGTCTAGTACCACAAATAGCTTCTCCAGTAGTGTCTTATTAATATTCTGCAATATTTCGTTCGGTTCTCAGTTATCGAAGAAGTCAGTTGTTAATCAGGGAGCAGGGAGCAGTTATCAGTGACCAGTGACCAGTGACCAGTTATCAGTGAACAAAGGGTACGGGGTGTGGGGTGTGGGAAATTTGTTGTTGGTTGTTGGTTGTTGGTTGTTAGTTATCGCTCCTTGTCTCCCTTGTCTCCCTTGTCTCCCTTGTCTCCCCCCTCTCCCTTGTCTCCCTTGTCTCCCCCCTCTCCCTTGTCTCCCTTGTCTCCCCCCTCTCCCTTGTCTCCCTTGTCCCCCTTGTCCCCCTTGTCCCCCTTGTTTACCCAGCCCCTCGCTACGCTCCCTCTACCTGGGTACGGTATTCTTCAGCAGTTAGCGCCTCGTCTAATTCGCTGGCATCTTCGACACGCACTTTCAGTAACCAGCCTTCGCCATAGGGATCGTCCGCTAGTTGTTCTGGTGTCTCCAGCACAGTTTCATTGCGTTCGACGACCGTACCAGTCACGGCGCAGTACATATCTTCTACGGCTTTGACTGATTCGACAGAACCAAAGGTTTCTCCCTTAGTGACGCGATCGCCAACTTCAGGAAGTTCCAGAAATACAATGTCACCTAGCTGATCGACAGCAAAAGCAGAAATGCCAATCGTAGCGATATCGCCATCCATGCGGACGTATTCGTGCGAGTCAAGATATTTTAGGTCGCTTGGATATTCCAACTCCATGTCAGTTCCTCAACCAAATCGCGGATCTATCGTTAATTAATATGCTTTACTATAGACGCGATCGCCTATCTATTTGTAGAGACGTAGCATCCTACGTCTCTACAAAAAATCAAGTATTTATTTCCCCGGACGATTCTTAGCCCGATAGAAGGGTTTTTTCACAACTACCGCTGGATAGGTCTTACCTCTGATTTCTACGTCTAAGGTTTGCCCTGGCTGGCTGAGGGGTGTAGGAACGTAAGCAAGGGCGATCGGATAGCCTAAAGTAGGGGATAAAGTGCCGCTGGTAATCTCTCCTACGACTTTACCTTCAGATAAGACTTGGTATCCGTGGCGGGCAATGTGTCGCCCTGGCATTTGCAACCCTACTAATCGTCGTGAAACTCCGTTTGTTTTCTGTTGCTCTAGGATATCGCGCCCGATAAAGTCGCCTTTGGTGTCGAGGTGGACGAGCCAGCCTAAACCTGCTTCTAAGGGAGTGGTATTATCATCAATGTCTTGTCCGTAAAGTGCCATAGCTGCCTCTAATCGTAGGGTGTCTCTCGCCCCTAGTCCACAGGGAATGACTCCGGCTTGAGCGAGCGATCGCCACACCTTCACGCCTGCTTCTGGTTCTAACATCACTTCAAATCCATCTTCTCCGGTATAACCAGTCCGAGCCATAAAACTCGGTTCTCCTAAGATCTTGGTTTCTAAATGCCCGAAGGCTTTGACTTGAGATAAGTCTGCTTCTACCAAGTTTTGCAAATGTGCTACAGCTTGCGGTCCTTGCACTGCAATTAAGATTTTCTGGCGTGAAATGTCTTGTAGTTCTATCTGCTCTGGGTCGAGGTGTTGCAACAACCATTTTTTATCTTTACTGGTGGTTGCCGCATTGACGATCAATACTCCTTGCTGCGTGTCATTATCTTCCCCTTGGTAGTAGAAGATGATGTCATCGATAATTCCGGCTTGCGGATTTAATAGCACCGTGTACTGTGCTTCTCCCGATCGCAACCGACTCAAATCGGATGGGACTAAGTTTTGCAGTTGAGCGACTAGCTGTTTTCCCCGTAGGACGAATTTACCCATGTGGGAAATATCAAACATTCCCGCCGTTGTCCTGACCGCAGCATGTTCTTGTCCGATCCCAACAAACTGCACGGGCATTTCCCAGCCACCAAAACTCGTTAACCTTGCCTTCAGCTCTAAAGCGAGGTGATAGAGGGGTGTTTGCGCTAGAGGTAGGGCAGTTTCTTCTTGATTAGCCACAGATAGTCTTGTCGTTGTAGGTGAATCTTTTATCTATCCTACGGAAACATTAGGTGTACGGGAAAGTCAAGATTGTTCTCCCAAGTATCAAAATACACTTTTTCTGAATTTAAGTAAGATGATTAAGAAAAATCAGGAAATTTGTTTCCTCTATCGGCTTATGCATGTAGAGCGGTATTTTTTTACAAAAAGTGGAACTTATTTCGACAAAAAAGGTTGGTTATAGATCGTAGCTTTCTTAAGGTTTAATAATTGTCTATTTACTCGTGTTTATACATATTTATTTTTTCCAAAGTTGCGATCGCACTCACTTTTTTTATAGTCAAATTTAAAAAACATAAGTTTACTGTGTTTTGTTTTATACATAAAACAAGGGCTTGAAATACAGATATCTAAGGCACAAACACGTTAGATACGAATATTTCTTCTGAAAATCCCAAATATATAAAGATAGCGATCGCAAAATATAAAGAATATGTAAACTGAGTGGGTTGGTTCGGGAAATATAAAAACTGGCTTTGTATCCTACCCGCATGAAATAGCCAGCAAAACTCAGTCATTCCTATGGTTTATGGATGACAAGTTTGTGCTGGCAATTGAGACACACCAAGACTAACTTTTTACGATTTACGACTATTTTGAGTGAGGGATTGACATCATGTCCGTAATATTTGGTACAGATTTAGACGATTCCTTAACTGGTGGAGACGGCAACGACAGAATCTATGGCAAAGCCGGAAATGACAACCTTAACGGGAATAAAGGCAACGATCTCCTTTATGGTGGAGTAGGTGACGATCGCCTGTTGGGTGGAGATGGCAAAGACACCTTATATGGCAATGAAAATAACGATTTTTTGAATGGCGATGCAGGTGATGATACCTTGTACGGGGGTAGCGGTAACGATACCTTGTACGGGGGGTAATGATAACGATACCTTGTACGGCGATGCAGGTAATGACTTTCTCAACGGTTATGTCGGTAACGATCGCTTATACGGCGGCTATGGGAACGATGATTTAGAAGGTTCGTTTGGTAACGATGTTGTCAATGGTGGAGCTGGAGATGACATCATCAATGGTGCGGGTGGTTTTGGACTAGAGCTATTTAGTAGTGCCAGTCGCGGATCTAACGAAATTGATACCCTTACAGGTGGAGCCGGAAAAGATAAGTTTAGACTTGAATCCAGTGGTGCTGGACGCGATGGTCGAGGTGTTTCCTATCGCTATGGCAACAACGACTATGCCTTAATTACTGACTTTAATTTGAATGAAGATATCATTACACTCAGTAGCAATGATATCTCTGGACCATCATTTCTGTTTACAGATGTCACCTATAGTTTGGGTGCATCGCCTGATGGTTTGCCATCGGGAACGGGAATTTACGCTCAATTTGCTAACAATACGAGTGCAGCACCAGATCTAATTGCCATCTTGCAAGGTGTTTCTCCCGACACGCTTGATTTGAATGCATCCTACTTCCAGTATGTTCGGTATTCTTAATAATCAGTTTTGCCTTACTCAAGCTTAACTGAACAAGGCGATCGCTGACTTGCCAAAATTGCGATCGCCTATCTATATCGCGGCGCACTGAGTTAAAAAAACTCGGTAATTTTGTGTAGCATTCACGCGACCGCTCCGCTCTAATTTTAGTAGATAAACTAACGTTTTATTTATGTCTCAGTATTTTCACTTGATTTAACTCTATTCGTGCTGTAGCGAATTCTATCTAAGTCATAAGCTTGTCACTTTGGCTATTGAGAAATGGTTCTTCGATGTACGTTATTCAGTGCTATCAACCATCAAGTATTAACTATTAACAGCTACCACGGAAAGTTTACAGCTAAAATTGATACGTTCTATCTTAGTTAATGGCTAGGCTTTTTTAGCTTATTCAAATAGAGAAAAATGGACAAAAACATTTGTTAAAAAAATATGATAAATGAGATGACATAACGTAGAAATAGCATTATATTGTCAGTATTACCGCATCAGTTTAACTTGCAAAATATCCAGTTTTTTGTAGATCGACTGTGTTGCTTGTAAGTAAAGACAAAGCGCGATAATTTATCGAGGATTGCATCAATTAACTTCAGTAAGTCGATCGCTTACTAGTTTTTGGCTGGGCATATATTTAACGCTTTAATTCATTGAAAACCAAACACTATTTGGATAGTTTTGTTGTGGCAATTTGAAAGGCGATCGCAGGGTAAAAACATCTACATAAACTAATTAGAATTCTTAGAATTCAAGGTTGCTCGACATGGCAAATATCTTTGGTACGAACTTAGACGATACCTTAACTGGTACGGATGGCAACGACAAAATTTATGGCAAAGCTGGAAACGATACTTTATCTGGCGGTTTAGGTGGCGACATTTTAGATGGTAGTCATGGTGCAGACACCCTCAAAGGTGAAGACGGAAATGACACCTTGTATGGTGGTAACGGCAGCGATCGCCTCTATGGTGGTGCTGGTGACGATAACTTGCAAGGAGGAGCTGATAACGACACCTTGTATGGTGGTGCTGGGAGCGATCGCCTCTATGGTGGTGCTGGTAACGACGAAATTTATGGCGATTACTACAGTGAGGTAGGCAACGATCGCCTCTATGGTGGTGCTGGAAGCGATCGCATTGCTGGTGGTGCTGGAAGCGACGAAATTTATGGTGAGGATGGCGATGACATCATCAGCGGCGGACTCATCGGTAATAGCAGCAATGATAACGACCGCTTGTACGGTGGTAAAGGCAAAGACACCTTAGTTGGAGAGTTCGGTAACGACTCTTTAAATGGAGGCGATGGAGACGACTACATCAATGGTGCTGGAGGAAGAGTATTTCACTGGGATGGTGATGTCAGTCGTGGCAGAGGTGAAATTGATACTCTGACAGGTGGAGCGGGAAAAGATTCATTTATCCTTACGGGAGGCTCTGGACGGTCTGGTGTAGGACCTTCTTACATAGGTAATGGCAATGGTGACTACGCTCTCATTACCGACTTCAACAAGAACGAAGATGTCATCTCGCTAGCCAAAACTGAGAGCAGTCCCGTAGTCTATCCCCCAGTCACAATCGAATACAGTCTGGGTGCAGTACCGGAAGGTTTACCGCAGGGAACGGGAATATATGCGAACAACTTAGGAGCGCAACCAGATCTCATTGCGATCTTGCAAGGAGTTTCTCCCGACTCCGTAAGTTTAAGCGGGTCTTATTTCCAGATTTCCTAAGTGCTAGTTTTTTTGATTGCTACGTAGACTAATTAAGATTAAAGGCTGATGACATGGCAAATATCTTTGGTACGAACTTAGACGATACCTTAACTGGTACAGATAGCAACGACAGAATCTATGGCAAAGCTGGAAAAGATTTTATTGATGGGAACAAAGGCAACGATCTCCTTTATGGTGGAGCGGGTGACGACTCTCTAAGTGGTGGAGATGGTAACGATACCTTATGTGGTGACGAAGATAACGATTCTCTGGGGGGTGGCAGCGGTAATGACACGTTGTACGGTGGCAGTGGCAATGACAAGCTATACGGTGGCGACGGAAACGACACCTTACAGGGAGGCAACGGCAATGACTATATAGAGGGTGGATTTGGTGAAGATGTCATCTATGGTGGTCAAGGCGACGATGTAATAGTAGGAGATCTCGACGATTATCGAATCAGAACTGGTGACAGCGATCGCATCTATGGCGGTGCTGGTGACGATTCGATTTACGGTCGCTATGGTAACGATTCGATTTATGGCGATGATGGCGACGATCTCCTGGCTGGCGATGGCTATGGAGTCATTTCTGGTCCTGATTATGGTGTGAGAAAAGACGACAACGATCGCATATATGGAGGTAATGGCAAAGATATATTAGTTGGCGAGTTCGGGAGTGATGTTTTAGATGGAGGATCTGGGGACGATCTCTTGATTGGTGCTGGTGGTGGATGGTTACGCGGTACTGTTGATTCCAGCCGTGGCGATTCAGAGAAAGATGTTTTAACAGGAGGATCGGGAAAAGATACATTTGTCCTTGCAGGTAGTGGCGGAAGACCTGGTTCAGGAACTTACTATGAAGCAGGGGATAGCTACGCTTTGATAACTGACTTCAATAAGTATGAAGATACAATCTTTTTGGCAAAAACCAACCGCCCTGTAACTGAATCTCAGTACATAATTGAATACAGTTTGGGCGCAGCACCGGAAGGCTTGCCAGCAGGCACGGCAATCTATGCAAATAATGTAGGAGAAACCCAACCAAATCTGATTGCGATCTTGCAGGGTATTTCACCCGATTCTATAAATCTGAATGCGTCCTACTTCAAGATTAGCGACGAGTACGTTCGGTATAGTTAATTGCTGTCTGTGAGTGACATTTGTATGGACGCACGGCTGTGCGCCCATACAGAGCGTGTGTTTTACCCAATTGAAAACTGCTCTGACTGTACGATCGCCTACCTCGATCGCGTACCATCATACGACAAGAGTTATTTTGTGTTAGAGCGCGGCGATCGAGTACATTATTGGGTAAAGCTAGGGTGACAAACCCTAAAGTTACGCTGCCGATCCAAAATTTGATAATGCAAGAGGACATGAATGCACGCGGAATAATACTACAACCTGGGACGCTACTGGATAGGGCGATCGCAATAACCCAACATGCCCTTGAACGCGGGGCTCTAGTCACCATTCCCACCGAATATCAGTTTGTAGAACAGCAAGGCGTGCGTTTCCTGGTCAGAACAGCCACCAATCTCAATCGCAAAGACGAGGCAAAGCAAAAACAGGATCGGCAAAATGCTACGACTGATAAAGACTTTAATCCCTTTCTACCCTACGATAAAAACTTATACGTAGCAGACATCTCCGAAACTCATGTTTGTTTGTTAAACAAATTCAATGTCGTCGATTGTCACCTGTTGCTAATTACCCGCGCCTTTGAAGAACAAGAAGCCTTACTAACTCTCGCTGATTTTACTGCCATGTGGGTATGTCTGGCGGAATTTAACGGACTGACATTCTATAACGGTGGCAAGACAGCAGGCGCAAGCCAACGTCACAAACATTTGCAGATCGTTCCCCTGCCACTCACACCCGCAGATTTTCCTCAAATTCCCCTCGAACCTTTGTTGGTAACTACTAATCGCGGTACAGTCGAAACTCTACCCAGCTTGCCTTTTGTCCATGCTTTCGTACAACTAGAACCAATTCAAACAAAATCTCCTCAAGCAGCTGCCACAGTAACGCTCAATTATTACTACCAAATGCTCAATGCAGTGGGGCTAAAGCATGACATCGGCTCGAAGAACATCCAAGCAGGAGCTTACAACTTGCTCGTAACGCGCCAATGGATGCTGCTGATTCCCCGTTCCCAAGAAAGCTTTGAGTCGATTGCCATCAACTCTTTGGGATTTGCTGGCACAATGTTCGTGCGTAACGATCGACAAATGCAAATCTTAAAAGAATTAGGACCGATGCGCGTGTTGAGTCAGGTGGGAATATTGAAAAGCGAGTCGGGAGTCGGGAGTCGGGAAGAAGAGGACAAGGGAGACAAGGGGGACAAGGGGGACAAGGGGGACAAGGGGGACAAGGGGGACAAGGGGGACAAGGGGGACAAGGGGGACAAAGGAGAAGAGAGCTGAGGGAGCAGAGGAGACTAGGAGCAGAGGAGCGATAACTAACAACCAACAACCAACAACAAATTTCCCACACCCCACGTCCCACACCCTTTCTTCACTGATAACTGACAACTGATAACTGACAACTGAATATATCTATCGTAGGAGAGATTTATTCAGAGTGGCTGTCTCCCTTAAGTTAAGTTTTAGAGGGAGCGATGTTTCTGTCGGCGTTGGAGTGAGCAGTAGAATGGTGACACTGTTTTGGCATAGCAAGCGATCGCTTTCAACCTGAGACAGAAACATATGGCTAACTTGCGTCACAGTCAATTACTAGTAAGAGTTGCTAGCGCGATCGCGTTTGGTGTTGGCTGTCTAACTCTGATTGGCTGGATATTTGATATTGCCATTTTCAAAAGCGCGATTCTAGGCACAGCCACGATGAAAGCTAATACAGCCGTGGCTTTTATTTTAGCTGGCGTGTCTTTGTTTGTTCGCAATGGTAGGGGCACACAGCTGTGCGCCCCTACTAGAATAACGACTCCCGACTCCCTAATTGCCAAGATTTGCGCTGCTGCTGTCGCCTTAATTGGTTTGCTCACTCTTTGCCAATACATATTTAATTGGAATTTGGGGATTGATGAGTTGCTGGTTCGAGATTTACCGTTGTCTCCAGCAAATCCTTATCCTGGTCGCATGGCAGATAATACTGCTTTGAATTTTGTGCTGCTAGGCGGGGCGCTGTGGCTGTTGGCTGTTCGATTCCCCCAACCGCCCTTACAAAGGGGGGCAAGTCAATCCTCCGTTCCCGGGGAGACAAATCCACCTGTTCCATCTCACCTATCAAGGGAGACAAACCCACCTTTTCCACCCCCCTTTTTAAGGGGGGCAGGGGGGGATCGCATTTTCTTGGCTCAAGCTTTAAGTCTTGCTGTTATTTTAATTGCCTTACTTGCTCTCATAGGATATGCCTATGGCGTAGAAGTTTTTTATCGGTTTATTGTCTACTCCACATCAATGAGTTGGCACACGGCAATAATTTTTCTCTTGCTCGGTGCAGGTACGTTGTTGGTAGATCTCGATCGCGGTTTTATGGCAGTTGTCACAAGCGAATTGAATGGGGGCATAGTTGCGCGTCGTCTGATTCCTAGCGCGATCGCAATTCCAATAATTTTGGGTTGGCTGATTTTGCAGGGATACCGCTGGAAACTCTACGATCCAGGTTTCGCGATCGCACTGCTGGTATTATTGCTAATTGCGGTCTATATCAGTGTAATTTGGCACAATGCCAGATCTTTGAACCGAATAGATCGCGATCGTCAACGCACAATAGCCACTTTACAGGAGAGTGAAGCCAAGTTTAGAAGGCTAGTAGAATCAAATATCATTGGCATCTACTTTGGTGACTTTAGCGGGCGAATTTTTGAAGCCAATGACGCTTTTCTCTCCATGATGGGGTACACCCGTACCGAGTTGGAAGCAGGAAAGCTATATTGGAATCGCATGACACCACCAGAGTATGAAGCATTAGATCGACAGAGAGTCGCAGAAATTCAAGCATATGGTGCTTGTTCTCCCTTTGAAAAAGAGTATATTCGTAAAGACGGGATTCGCGTGCCGATTCTGCTTGGTATTACTCAAATTGAGGGTGGAGAAAACGGCTATAGTGCTTGCTTTGTGATTGACTTGACAGAACGCAAACAAGCTGAAATTGCTTTATGTGAAAGTGAAGAACGTTTTCGCCGTGCTGTTGTCAATGCACCATTTCCAATCGTTATCCATGCCGAAGATGGCGAAGTCGTACAAATTAGCCAAGCTTGGACGGAATTATCCGGTTACACTGCTGATGAAATTCCCACAATTGCAGCTTGGACGGAAAAAGCTTATGGAGCAGCGAAAGATACAGTTAAAGCAAGCATAGAGCGCTTGTACAGCTTAGACAGAAGGCTAGAAGAAGGGGAATTCTCAATTACTACCAAGCAGGGAGAAAAGAGGACTTGGGATTTTAGTTCTGCTCCCTTGGGTCGTCTGGCAGATGGTAGACGATTGGTTATCAGCATGGCAGCTGATGTGAGCGATCGCAAGTTGACAGAAAATGCATTGCGTCAGAGTGAAGCTAGATTACGACTATTTGTCGAATCAGATGTCATCGGCATTTTATACGGAGACATTCATGGCGGAATAAATTATGCCAATGATGCCTTTTTGCACATTATTGGTTACACTCGTGCCGATTTAGAGGCGTGTAGAGTGCGCTGGAACGATCTGACTCCCCCAGAATATTTACCATTGGATGCTGAGAGAATTGCCGAGGCACGAACTAAGGGAACTTGTACGCCCTATGAAAAAGAGTATATTCGCCAAGATGGAACGCGGGTTTTTGTGATGCTGGGTTATGCCTTGCTGGGGGAAAATCGGGAACAGTCAGTCGCATTTATTTTAGATATTAGCGATCGCAAACATGCTGAAATCGAACGCGATCGCTTTTTTACACTTTCCTTAGATATGCTTTGTATCGCTGGGTTAGATGGTTATTTTAAGCGGATCAATCCTGCGTTTGAAACCATTCTCGGCTTTACTCAAAAGGAAATTCTTCAGACACCATATATCGATTTGATTCATCCAGAAGATCGAGAAAAATCTCTTGCTGAGGTCGAAAAACTCTCAACTGGAGCTATTACTATCAACTTTGAAAATCGTTTTTTATGTAAAAATGGTTCTTACAAATGGCTGATTTGGAGTTCTGTACCCGATGTTGAATCAAAACTGTTATATGCAGTGGGACATGATGTCACCGAACGCAAACATTTAGAACACAAACTGCGCAAACAAGCAGAAGTTCTGCATAAACTGAACGCAACTTTGGAAGAAAGAGTCAGGCAGCGCACGGCACAACTTGAAGCCGCTAACCAAGAATTAGAATCTTTCTCCTACTCAGTCTCCCACGATCTCCGCGCCCCATTGCGTCACATTGCCGGATTTGTCGATCTGCTACAAAAGCGCATTAAATCCAACACCACGCTAGATGAGACAAGTCAGCGCTACCTCAATATCATTGTGGACACGACTCAACTAGCTGGCAAGTTGATCGATGACTTATTATCCTTCTCCCGCATGGGACGCATGGAAATGCGCTTTACCAATATTGATATGAATTTACTGGTGCAGGAGGTATTGCAAGAACTAGAGTTAGAAACTAAGAAACGCCAAATTTCCTGGCAGATTAAAGCCTTACTGAGCGTTCAGGGCGACCCGGCAATGTTACGGTTAGTATGGCGGAATCTGATTGAAAATGCGCTTAAATATACTAAGTTAAACTCGCAGACAGAAATTACTATTGGGAGTCAAATTTTATCAGAGTCTCAGGAGGTGGTATTTTTCGTAAGAGACAACGGTATCGGTTTTGATATGCAGTACGTAAATAAATTGTTTGGAGTGTTTCAACGCCTGCACAGCGACCCCAACTTTCAAGGTACGGGAGTAGGATTAGCTAATGTTCAGCGCATCATACACCGTCATGGCGGGCGAGTATGGGCAGAAGGAGAAATAGATAAAGGAGCAACGTTCTTCTTCTCGTTACCAAGACTGGGAGTGAGGGGTGGAGAGTAGAGAGCGAACAATGGAATTAAAGCGCATTCTCCTGGTGGAGGACAGCATTAACGACGTAGAGTTAATCCTGACTGCCCTAGCAGAAAACCATTTAGGTAACGAAGTCGTCGTTGTCCGCGATGGCGAAGAAGCTTTAGATTATTTGTACCGCCGAGGCGTGTATCGATTGCGACGTGAAGGCAATCCCGTTGTGGTGCTACTCGATCTAAAACTACCAAAGGTTGATGGGATAGAAGTTCTAGGGCAATTGAAAGCAGATAGATTTCTGAGAACCGTGCCTGTAGTGATTTTGACTTCTTCCCGCGAAGAACAAGACTTAACTCGCTGTTATGAATTAGGTACAAACGCTTATGTAGTTAAACCAATTGATTTTCGTGAATTTGTGGGTGCAATTCAAGGTTTAGGGCTGTTTTGGGCAATTATTAACGAGCCGCCTCCTGGTTCACTGTCTAACGCTCGTAGCGATCGACCAAATCAAGGAATAGAATGATGTCACTCAAGTTTCTGATTCTAGAAGACAGCATACTGGATGCAGAACTGATTACTGCGTTACTTGCAGAAAGCGAGATTGAGTGCGAATCGATTCAAGTGAAGACCCGTTCGGAGTTTCAAGTGGCACTCGAACGGGGTGGGTTTGACTTGATTCTGTCTGACTATTCCTTGCCTGGTTTTGATGGCATTTCTGCCCTGGGCATGGCTCGACAGCTCTGCCCAGACGTGCCATTCATTTTCGTGACAGCCACAATGGGCGAAGAAGTGGCAATTGAAACCCTCAAAGGTGGTGCAACTGACTACGTACTGAAACAACGCTTAGAACGCCTGATTCCTGCCGTAGAGCGATCGCTACGCGAAGCAGCAGAACGTCGCGCCCGTGTTGTTGCCGAAGCAGAACTCAACCGTCGCGAAGAAGAATTTCGCGCTTTGGTGGAAAATTCTCCCGATATTATTGCTCGATTCGACCGAGATTTGCGTCATCTGTACGTGAATCCGGTAGTCGCACAAGCTACAGGCAAGCCACCCGAAATGTATGTTGGAAAAACTCATGCTGAAGTGGGTGTATCACCAGAAATTTGTACGCTTTGGCAGTCGAGTTTGCGCCAAGTCTTTGCAACTCAAAAAGAAGACTTTTTTGAATATGATTTTCCCGCACCGGGCAATGGCATTCGTTATTACCAAACGCGAGTCGTACCAGAATTTAATCCAGACGGTTCGGTGCAAACCTTACTAGCAATCACCCGCGATATCACCCAGTCCAAACTTGCAGAACAAGCATTACGAGCGCGAGAAGCTCAACTGCAACAGCAAGCCGAGGAACTTAAACGAGCAAATCAAGTTAAAGACGAGTTTTTAGCCGTACTGTCCCACGAATTGCGATCGCCCCTCAATGCAATCCTGGGGTGGGCGAAATTATTACGGACTCGTAAATTCAGCCCTGAGATTTTCAACCGCGCCCTAGAAACGATCGAACGTAACGCTCAATTACAGACTCGGTTGATTGAAGACTTGTTAGATATCTCGCGCATCATTCGCGGCAAACTCACCCTCAATCCCCAACCTATCAATTTAGAAACAGTCATTACCAATGCTTTAGAAACCGTTGGTCTCTCAGCTCAAACTAAGTGCATCGAACTAGTGTTTGAGGGAGCAGGGAGTCGGGAGTCGGGAGTCGGGAGTCGAGAAGAGAGACAAGGGGGACAAGGGGGACAAGAGGGAACTCGGGGACCCCACGACCGAAGGGAGTGGGGATTAGGGGGCGAAGGGGGACAAGGAAGCAATTCTAGCCACCAGCCACTAGCTACTAGCCACTCTCAATTACCAACTACCAACAACCAACAACCAATCGTCTTAGGAGATCCGAGTCGGTTGCAGCAGATTGTTTGGAATCTCCTTTCCAATGCCATCAAATTCACTCCATCCGGCGGGCGCGTAGAAGTGAAATTGCAATTATCAACAGTAGCGCCCACAACAACTATCAGGGAGCAGGGAACCTGGGAGTGCAGGGAGCAGGGGGAAGAGGGCAGAGGAGCAGAGAAGCAACAACTATCAACCGTCAACTGTCAACCTTCACAGAGTTTAGCGTTAGCGTCTACGATCGACAACCAACAACCAACAACTAACTACGCCCAAATCGCAGTTACAGATACCGGAATTGGTATTAGTGCTGAATTTTTGCCCCATATATTCGATTATTTTCGCCAAGCAGATGCATCGATTACTCGCAGTTATGGCGGTTTAGGTCTGGGTTTAGCAATAGTACGTCACTTGGTAGAACTGCATGGGGGAACAGTCTGCGCCGAAAGTCTAGGAGTCGGACAGGGAGCAACATTTAGAGTTATGTTACCCCTGCTAGAGACAGTAGAATTCGGAATTCAGAATTCGGAATTCGGAATTAATGACACCCAACTCCCCTGTACGGGCGCACAGCCGTGCGCCCGTACCGACTCCCGACTCAACAACATACAAGTATTAGTCGTAGAAGACGATCGCGATACGCGAGAATTTTTAGCACTGACTCTAGAAGAATATGGGGCGCAGTCAATCGTCGTTGATTCGGCAGTAGCAGCACTAGAAGCGTTGGAAAAATCGCTACCAGATATTTTAGTGAGCGATATTGGGATGCCAGCCACAGACGGCTATACATTTATCCAGAAAGTCAGGACATTACCTCCAGAACAAGGCGGAAAAATTCCTGCGATCGCCTTAACAGCATATGCTAGAGAACAAGACCGCGATCGCGCGATCGCCGCAGGTTTTCAAATTCATCTTGCCAAACCAGTCGTTTCCGATGAATTAGTAGAAGCGATCGGGCAATTAATCAGTGACCAGTGACCAGTGACCAGTGACTAGTTATCAGTTAACCAACAACCATCAACCATCAACAAATATAGAGATAGAGATAGAATGATTTTCTGTTCTCTTTGCGCAACGTCCTTATGTCTGCCACTCCTGCCGCACCTTTTTCCATTGAAGAAATCGCTGCTGAAGGCATTAAGCCGGAAGAATACGAAGAAATTGTCAGAAGACTGGGACGACACCCTAATAAAGCAGAGTTAGGCATGTTTGGTGTGATGTGGTCGGAACATTGCTGTTACAAAAATTCTCGACCGCTATTAAAACAGTTTCCTACTACTGGTAAACGCATTGTGGTAGGACCAGGCGAAAATGCAGGTGTTGTCGATTTGGGTGACGGGCTGCAACTGGCTTTTAAAATTGAATCGCACAATCACCCTTCAGCCGTAGAACCATTTCAAGGGGCTGCAACTGGAGTCGGAGGCATTCTGCGCGATATTTTTACGATGGGGGCGCGTCCCATTGCCTTACTTAACTCTCTGCGCTTTGGTTCCTTAGATGATGCTCGTACCAGACAGCTATTCAACGGTGTGGTTGCAGGAATCTCTCATTACGGTAACTGTGTGGGAGTCCCCACAGTCGGGGGAGAAGTTTATTTCGATCCGGCATACTCTGGTAATCCCTTAGTCAATGTGATGGCATTAGGATTGATGGAAACGCCGGAGATCGTCAAATCGGGAGCATCTGGTACGGGGAATCCAGTTTTATATGTCGGTTCCACCACCGGACGCGATGGGATGAAAGGAGCGAGTTTCGCCAGTGCAGAATTGAGCGAAGAGTCAGAACAAGACCGTCCCGCCGTGCAAGTGGGCGATCCGTTTTTAGAAAAATCTTTAATTGAAGCTTGTTTAGAAGCATTTAAAACTGGAATTGTCGTTGCAGCCCAAGATATGGGTGCAGCAGGGATTACCTGTTCGACATCCGAAATGGCGGCTAAAGGCGGGGTAGGCATTGAATTCGACCTCGATCGAATTCCCGTGCGCGAGACGGGCATGGTTCCCTATGAATATCTGCTCTCGGAATCTCAGGAACGAATGTTATTTGTCGCCCACAAGGGTAGAGAACAGGAATTAATCGATATTTTCCACCGTTGGGGACTTCATGCTGTCGTGGCTGGTACGGTAATTGAGGAGCCAATTGTCAGAATTTTATTTCAGGGCAAGGTAGCTGCTGAAATTCCTGCTAACGCATTGGCAGAAAACACACCCCTCTACCACCGAGAAATATTGAGCGAACCGCCAGAATATGCCCGTAAAGCTTGGGAGTGGCAGGCTGAATCTCTACCAACCTGTACCATTGCTGGAATTAACATCCAAGGTCAGCACCAAAATTGGAACCAGATATTACTAACTTTACTCGATACCCCAACGATCGCCTCTAAACGTTGGGTTTATCGTCAATACGACCACCAAGTCCAAAATAATACAGTCATCTTTCCCGGTGGTGCAGATGCCGCAGTTGTCAGATTGCGCCCATTAGAAGAATTCAAAAGTCAAAAGTTAAAAGTCAAAAATGATTCCGAATTCCGAACTCCGAATTCCGAATTCTCCAAAGGCGTAGCCGCCACAGTCGATTGCAACCCGCGTTACGTCTACCTCGATCCTTATGAAGGTGCAAAGGCAGTTGTTGCAGAAGCCGCCCGTAATTTGAGCTGTGTAGGGGCGGAACCAGTTGCGGTGACAGATAACCTCAATTTTGGTAGTCCTGAAAAACCAATTGGTTATTGGCAACTTGGCGAAGCTTGTCGCGGTTTAGCAGAAGCCTGCCAAGAATTTCAAACCCCCGTAACTGGCGGAAATGTCTCCCTGTACAACGAAACCTTCGACTCTGAAGGCAAGCCACAACCAATCTACCCTACTCCCGTAGTCGGGATGGTGGGCTTAATTCCCGACTTATCTAAAACCTGTACCCAAGGCTGGCAAACCGAAGGAGATATTATTTATCTTCTGGGACTTCCACTGAAATCTAAAATCACACTGGGTGCATCCGAATATCTTGCCATAATTCACGGCATAGTCGCCGGAAAGCCACCCCAAGTAAACTTTGACCTCGAACGGCGCGTCCAAGCTACCTGTCGAGAAGGCATTCAACAAAGTTGGGTAAAGTCAGCGCACGACGTTGCTGAAGGTGGATTGATAGTCGCCCTTGCCGAAGCCTGCATCAGTACTGGATTGGGGGCTGAAATTAACCTGGGGTTAACCGACGATTTACCGCAACGCTGGGATGAAATTTTATTTGGTGAAGGTGGGGCGCGAATTTTGGTTTCCGTCTCACCACAACATCAACAAGTCTGGGAATCCTATTTAGCAGAGCAACTGGGAGATAACTGGCAAAAACTCGGTCATGTCGGCAGTCCTACCCAAGATTTACAGGTTTTCACAACCGACCGACAGGCAATTATAACCGCTACGATTGAGATGATGCGCGATCGCTTTTTCAACGCTATCGAACGGCGGCTATCTGACTCAGCTACCCTGCCGTAGCTAAGTGACAAAAAAATAATTGACCAAAATCTTGCTCTTAACAAAATTTATGACGATACTGTTGTATGTATCTTGATTAACATTTTTTTAAGTATTAGTTAATGTTTTCAAACTCATGAGTTTGGATTATCTAGTTCGCCAAGTCAATTCCACAAAGTCAACTCGCCGCTCAGGAGCAACACTGTAGCATGGATTTCTACCAGCCCACTTCAGGAAGTATGCAGGATGTAAGTCACAGTATGGACATGCGATCGCTTCATCCTTCAGAACCCTCTGACAAGCAAGAAGAAGCTTGCGGCGTTTTCGGCATTTACGCACCCGCAGAGGACGTTGCCAAACTTACTTACTTCGGTTTGTACGCCCTACAACACCGAGGGCAAGAGTCAGCCGGAATTGCTACGTTTGACGGCACGACAATTCACCTACACAAAGAAATGGGGCTGGTTTCTCAAGTCTTCAACGAGTCAATTTTGCAACAAATGCCTGGTAGGATGGCAGTCGGTCATACCCGTTACTCTACTACTGGCTCTAGTCGGGTAGTGAACGCCCAGCCTGCGGTGGTCGAAACTCGCTTAGGCAGTTTTGCTTTAGCACATAATGGAAATTTAGTCAATACTAAAGCTTTACGAGACGAATTACTCCAGCGGCAGTGTAACTTTAACACGACGACAGACTCAGAAGCGATCGCCTTTGCGATCGCCGAAGCAGTTAACGATGGCGAAGATTGGTTAGATGGGGCAATTACCGCTTGCAAACGCTGCCACGGCGCTTTTAGTTTAGTGGTCGGAACCCCAGCAGGGTTGATGGGAGTGCGCGACCCGAACGGCATTCGTCCCCTTGTCATCGGCACGTTGGGCAACAATCCCCATCGCTACGTTTTAGCTTCTGAAACCTGCGGGTTAGATATTATTGGTGCAGAATACCTGCGAGACGTAGAACCAGGCGAACTAGTATGGATTACTGAGGCAGGCATAGCCTCCTATCACTGGGCGCAAGAACCCCAGCGCAAACTATGCATCTTTGAGATGATTTACTTTGCCCGTCCAGATAGCGTCATGCACAATGAAAGCTTGTACACCTATCGCTTGCGATTGGGCAGACAACTGGCAAAAGAATCTCTTGTGGAAGCAGATATGGTCATGGGCGTACCTGATTCCGGTATCCCCGCCGCAATTGGCTTTTCTCAAGCCTCTGGGATTCCCTATGCCGAGGGGTTGATTAAAAATCGCTATGTTGGGCGCACCTTCATCCAACCAACTCAAATGATGCGCGAGTCAGGCATCAAAATGAAACTGAATCCCCTCAGAGATGTCTTGGCTGGAAAACGAGTCATCATCGTTGATGATTCTATCGTGCGCGGAACGACCAGCCGCAAACTCGTTAAGACACTACGCGAGGCGGGTGCAACAGAAGTGCATATGCGAATTTCCTCCCCTCCTGTCACTCATCCCTGTTTCTACGGCATTGACACGGATAATCAAGACCAGTTGATTGCTGCGACTAAATCAGTGGAAGAAATTGGCAAACAAATTGAAGTCGATTCCCTTGCCTACCTCAGTTGGGAAGGAATGCTGTTAGCCACAGGAGAAGACCCTAATAGTTTCTGTTCGGCTTGTTTCACAGGCGATTATCCCGTCGCCGTACCCGAACTGCTGAAGCGTTCTAAGTTGATGCTGGAAAAGTCGTCGGTTTGATCCAAAGGCAGTAGAGACTTTCTGTGGAAAGTCTCTACTGTATACATTCATTTGAACGGGCGATCGCAGCAGCCAGGTTTTTTATTGCCTGCATTTTTCGATAAGCCAGAAGAGTTTATAGCAATTCTCGATTGTGTGGATAACATTTGTAGGGGCGCACAGAGAAAGCGCCCCTACCAGACGTGTATTGCATCCAATTGAAAACCGCTATAGACGATACATGTAATGTCTCTACATGTTAACTATCAAGCCATTCTAATATTTGCGCATTGACCAATTCTGGAACTTCATCGTGAGGACAATGACCAGCATTAGGAATGGGAACAATTTCAACATTGTGCCCCTTCTCCTTTACTTGTTGAAAAATCTTAGCACCAGTAATTGGTGTCCAAGGATCGTCCGCACCCCAAATCACCAAGAGAGGATGCTGGACGTTCGGTAAAAGTTCTGCAATGGTGGGACCAGGAGGCGCAGCTAAAATGGAAGCAAATACTTGTTGCGCTCCGGGGTCACAGGAAGGCGCATGTAAAATATCTACTAGTTCATCTGTTACGGCTTCTCGGTTGCGGTAAACCTGAAGTAAAGTCCGGCGAATCTGGGGCTTTTGGCGAACCCGATTGAAAATAATTTTTCCCGTAATTTGAGAACGTACCAAGCGATTAAACGCCGACATCACCACTCGTAAAGGTGGATTGAGTTCGTGGGGACGGTGAGATAATCCCCCCGCACAGTTAATTAAAATTCCCCCAGCAGCTATCTCTGGATGGTTGGCAACTGTCATCAAGCTTAGCAACGCCCCAATCGAGTTACCGACAAATACCGTAGGCTTTTGAATGTGTTCCGTCCAAAAATCTTTTAGTAGTTCTTGCCATACTTCCATCGTATAGTTGAGTGGCGGCTTATCAGAACCACCAAAACCAAGTAAGTCTATGGCAAAGACTCGATAACCACCAGCCGCCAACGCGGGGATATTTTTGCGCCAGTGACCGATTGAAGCACCGAAGCCATGTACGAGCATCAAGGGATTACCCTCGCCCATGACGGTATATTGAATCTTGTAGCCTTGCCAGTGCCAAATCTGTTTCTCGATAGATGCCGTCGATGCTAGCTGCGGAGTAATCACGAGGGGGTATGAAGATTTATGAATGGTTGTCTTTATAGATCGTACATATTTTTGCTAGACACGCCAGCGCTGAGCGTGGAGAGTAGCGCCAAGTACCAGCAATTATTGCTGTAAGAGAATAACTTGTTTACGGTGATGCACGCTCGAATTAAGCTAAATCCCAATCGTTATTTTTTTTATTGACCGAACCTCATGAACAGACGCGATTTATTGATTTTATCTGCTGGTGTTGCTACTACACCTCTACTGGTACAGGTAGGCAAGGGCAACGCTCAAACCAAACCTACAGCCAAAGGCGAAACGGTTACTTTGGGTAAAGATTTACAGGGATATTACGTTCGTCCTCAAGGCAGCGGCACTTTTCCCGCCATCATGGTTTTTATGGAAGCATTTGGCTTAAACCCAAATATTAAAAATGTCTGCGATCGCTTTGCCCAAGCAGGCTATGTTGCCCTTGCCCCCGACTTCTATCATGGCGATGTTTATGACTACAAGGATATACAAGCAGCAGTAGCCAAACTCAAATCTTTAAATGACGACACCGTAATGGCTGAAGTCGGACAAGGTTTAGACTTCTTAGCCAAACGCCAAGAGGTAGCTGCCGATAAAATTGGCGTGACGGGTTTTTGTATGGGTGGCAGACATGCATTTTTAGCCAATGCCGCTCACGCCGCTCGGCTTAAAGCAGTAGTAAGTTTTTACGGTAGTGGCATCGCCGTGGACAGAATAGGGCGGAAGCCCCTACTAGATCGAGTTGATGCCATGCGATCGCCCATTATGTTAATTTACGGCGCGGATGATGAGATGATAGCCGCCGACGAACATGCCCGTATTAGCCAAGCCCTTTCCCAAGCCAAAAAACGTTATATTCTCACCGTCTTTCCCAACGCCGGACATGGCTTTTTAAGCGATCGCCGCGATAGCTACGCCGCTGCCCCAGCCAAAGAAGCATGGGAAATGACTATGAATTTCTTTCAACAGTATTTGAAATGATAATGGGTAATGGGTAATGGGTAATGGGTAATGGGTTGATGGTTGATGGTTGTTTGTCGCTCCTCTGCTTCCTCTGCCCCTCTGCCCCTCTGCCCCTCTGCTCCCTCAGCTCTCTTCTGCGACTCCCCTTTAGCCCTTTTTATACAAGTATGTAGTTTAACTAGTTGCACACTATGCTGTTGCTCCGCTAGCCTAACTAAATTAGTCTAGCTGTCCGATTTATATGGAAGTAATACACCCTTACTGTGCGGGTTTGGATGTCCAGAAAAAAGCTGTACTGGCGTGCTGTATTACCTCAAACTCAAAAGGAGAGAGGGTAAGTCAGACGCACAGCTTCAACAATAAAGTGCCGGACTTACTAGCTTTATCTGATTGGCTAGGAAGCAATGGCGTGACTCATATCGCATTAGATATTACTGGTGAAGACTGGAAAACGGTTTATCACATTCTGGAGGCTAATTTTAGCGTTTTAGTTGTCAATGCCCAGCGGATCAAAGATGTGCCAGGACGTAATACCGATACGCCGGATTTTGAATGGCTAGCCGAATTGCTGCGTCATGGTTTGATCCGCAACAGTTTTATTCACCCCGTACCGCAAAGAGACTTACGAGACTTGATGCGCCAGCGTCATTTCTTAGTCAAAGAACGCCTGAGTGTGGTCGATCGCCTTTACAAAGTTTTAGAATCAGCCAACGTTAAACTCGTATCTATGGTTAGCGATATCATGCACATCTCTGCCCGTGCTTTACTAGTGGCGATCGCCGAAGGAGAAACGAATACTTCTAATGTCAGCGATATCGCGATCGATCTACGCCAGCAGCAGCCGCAGGATTCCTATTTTCAACCCGTGCGATCGCACCATCGGTTCCTAATTGCCAATCACCTAAATCACATTGATTTTCTCGATCGGCAGATTGGCATTTTTAATGACAAAATTGCTGAATACGTGCAAAAGCGAATCGTTCGCATCACAACTTCTGGCACGAATCAAGTACAACCATCCACCCATGCTACTGCTAACTCCGTGCAAACTGCCAAACTCATTCCCAGTTGGGAAGAGGCTTTAGCAGCTTTCTTAAACGGAGGTAGAATCTAAAAATTTTAGATTTGAGATTTTGGATTATAGTCCGAGCAATGGCGTTCTCTTAAAAGTTTGCTGTTGAGGATGCTTGCTGTCGCTCGGCAATCCACAATATCTGCTGAAATAATTTCTCAATACCTTCAGTTCCAACATCAATTCCAACATTTAGTCACCATTTGATTGACCAAATCAATTTAGAACTCAAAGTTAATTTTGACTTTTGACTTTTGGAGCAGCAACTTGACTGGAGGTGTCTACGTAATTTTTCAGGGACACTCAATGAAAGCTTGGCTATTATAGTAGCGACCATTACCCAGGTGAGGGGTGTTTGCTATGGCTCGCTACACTTGTTCGTTTACAGTTGCAGATGATGTAGAGTTTTTGCGCCAATTATTGAGTCAAGTTTTGCACTCGTGCCATTTAGATATTCAACACGATAACAGCGATTACATGATGGCGCGAGAACGTCTGGGTCAAGTCTCGTTTTCAAAGCTAGTCAAGGTGGAAGCACTCATCGATAAAACTACCGCTACTACCTCAGCAACACGGGTAGATTTGATTGTCAAAAATGAAGAACTACCACTTCAAACAGATAATCACTGCTACCAAATATTTAATTTAGTCAAGCAGGCGATCGTAGATAATTGCCAATGGCAGTTAGTAGAAACTGCGGTTTAGTCGATTCAGATCGAAGCCTTCTACCTTCTGCCTTCCTGCATGAGTTTGCATCCAGGTTGCTGTTTTGCGAATTGGTCTAATCGTCAAAATCTGGCATCATATTGGGTCCAATCAGCGTCACGTCATATTCATCTAGTGGCGCTGAGGGAATAGTATCGCGTTTGAGGAGATAGTAGATTGCCCGTACCCTCGGACCAAAAACAACTTCATCCTCATCTTGCAGGTCGTGGACTTGAAGCTTGCGACCGTTAATTAATAATCCATTAGCACTCGGCTTGCCCTTAGCATCACCGTCTACAATTCGATAGAAGGAACTGCCATCCTCCTGTGGCAATCGAACTAAAGTGGCATGGCGGCGAGATACAAACTGTGAAAACAGCCGAATATCGCAGCGGGAGTCTCTACCAATAGAATAAACAGGACCGTCTAAAACAAACTCTTTGCGCCCTTGATCGTCTTCTATAATTAGTAGATGGTTCTGATTGGGTTGTGAAGGCATTGAAAGCGGGTTGTGATTTGTTGTAGGTTTTGACTCTCTAGAATATGTAACCTTTTGAGGTATCCATTACTCAACCACACTCTTGAGTAATCATTCTTGACCTAGTTTAACCTCGATTAGTTGAGATCGAGTCTATTTTTTAAACGACGTAATAACAAGGAGTTACTGACGACACTAACAGAACTAAATGCCATCAGCGCTCCCGCCGCCGCAGGACTGAGGACGAATCCCGATATTGGTAGTAATACACCTGCTGCGATGGGAATTCCGCAAACATTATAAGCAAATGCCCAAAATAGATTTTGGCGAATTTTGTTAAATGTCGCTCTACTAAGATGAATTGCTTCCACAACATCGGTTAATTTCGTTCCCATCAGCACGATCCCAGCCGTCTCCATCGCTACATCTGTTCCAGCTTGCAAGGCAATCCCCACATCAGCTTGAGCTAAGGCTGGCGCATCGTTGATTCCGTCCCCTACCATTGCGACTACTGAGGAGTGAGGAGTGAGGAGTGAGGAGTGAGGGGTAGGGAAATTTTGGATTTCTCCTCTGCTCCTAGTCTCCTCTGCTCCCCTGCTTTCTTGCTTACCTTCCTGAAGTTCTTGAATCACTCCTGCTTTTCCGTTGGGGCGGATGTTGGCAAAGACTTGCTTGATGCCCAGTTGTTGGGCGATCGCACTCGCAACTTCTTGTCTATCTCCAGTTAAAATAATGACTCTCAGCCCCATTTTTTGCAGGCTCTCAACGGTTTTCTTTGCCTCTGGTCTGGGGGTATCCATCACCGCAATTAGACCTGCTAACTGCCCCGCTACAGCAATGTAGATCGTTGTTTTACCTGCGGCTGCAAGTGTTTGAGCTTGGGTTTGCGTGGCTTCATCGATCGCTATTCCCTGTTGAGTCAACCAGTCTTCATTACCCAGGAGTACCTGTTGTCCTTCGACTACAGCAGATACTCCCAATCCTGGTGCGGTATGAAATTCACTCGCTACTGGAATTGATAAACCCTGTTGCTTGGCTACCTGTTGAATTGCTGTCGCCAGAGGATGAATCGATCCGCTTTCCGCCGCTGCTGCTAATTGTAGGAGTGAGGAGTGAGGAGTGAGGAGTGAGGAGTGAGTGGTTAGTGGCTGGTGGCTAGTGGCTAGATCTTCTCCCTTGTCGCTGTCTTCCCGACTCCCGACTCCCGACTGCCGACTCCCGACTTCAATACAATCCGTCACCACGGGACACCCAGTGGTTAGGGTTCCAGTTTTATCAAATACCACTGTGTCCAGTTGGTGTACTCGTTCGAGGACATCCCCACCTTTAATTAACAATCCCCGTTCGGCTGCCATACCCGTACCGACTAAAATTGCTGTAGGAGTAGCGAGTCCCAAGGCGCAGGGACAAGCAACAACCATCACCGCGATCGCTAGTTTTAAACTGAGCAATAAGGGAGAATAGTGCGTAGGAGCGCACGGCTGTGCGCCCGTACAGAAGTGATGCGTGGCGTAGTAATGAGCTAAATGTTGAGTGTGTAGCGAGTGATGCGCGTGATGCCAATCTGTCACAGTTAAGACATCAGACCAAATATGAGTGCCGAAAAAGTACCAAAAGGTAAATGTTAAAGCTGCAACTGTTAGCACGCTGTAGGTAAAATAACCAGCTACCGTATCGGCTAATTTCTGCACTGGAGCCTTACGGGTTTGGGCTGCTTCTACTAATGCCACAATTTGAGATAGGGTGGTATCCTTACCTGTACGAGTGGCGCGAATGGCGATCGCACCCGATTGATTTAACGTCCCCGCTGCTACAGTATCCCCGATTTGTTTCATCACGGGAATCGATTCCCCTGTCAGCATCGACTCATCTACTGTTGTTTGTCCGATCGCCACTTCTCCATCCACGGGAATTTTTTCCGATGGTAAGACTTGCAACCATTCTCCAACACGGACGCGATCGGCAGGAATTTCAATACTCGTATTTTGTCCCTGGGACGTGACTTTTTCTGGATTTGGAATTAATCGTGCAACTTGGGGTTGTAGTGCAAGTAAATTTCTAAATGCGGTGGCGGCGCGTCCTCTGGCTTGTTGTTCTAACGTCCTGCCCAGTAAAATAAATCCCAGCAACATCACGGGTTCGTCAAAGAAGCACTCCCAACCCAGTTGAGGGAAGAGTAAAGCTATCAGGCTTGCCGTATATGCCGTTAGTGCGCCTAAGCCCACTAAAGTATTCATATTCGGCGCGTTGTGACGTAATCCTCGCCAGCCATCTACTAAAATTTCTCGTGCTGGTAGGAGTAGGGTAACTGTAGCTAAACCGCAGTGAAACCAGATATTACTTAAAATCGGTAAGACTGGTCCGCCTAACTCGCTCAAATGCCCGATACTAGAGAGAACGAGCAGTATGGATGCTACTGTCAGTTGTCTCTGTGCCGATCGCATTTTTTGGCGATGCTTTTCTTCAACATCTTCGCCAACGTTTGTTTGTGCTGTTTCCGCTGTCCTTGCTTGCGTTGTAAACCCCGCCGCCGTTAATCTTTCTGCTAAGGCGGCTGGTTCGACTGCACCAGTTTCGCACTCTACAACTGCAACTTCCGTCACCAAATTCACGCAAGCAGAAATTACGCCGGGATGTTGAGATAATTGTTTTTCTACAGTTTTGACACAACCCGCGCACTTCATTCCCTGGACATCCAGAGTAATGCTTTCGGTTGACGTGGCGATCGCGCTAGTATCTACTGGCTGTGGTTCGGTTTTTGGGACAAGTTGCATATGACAACTAAGAGTGACTTGCAAAAAAGGCTCAGTAACCACTCTAGCGTTATTGCCACCAGTAGAGAAAGCCTGCTGATTCGTACAAATTGTTTTTAACCAAATTTAAAGCTTTTTCAAAACTTACAAGCTAAGTTAAATACCAAGAATTTTTCTTTTCGCGGCTTCAAACTCAGCATCATTTATGACACCTTGGGCATGAAGTATTGAAAGAGACTCAATTTGTCTAGCTATCCCAGAAGTTCTATAACCAGATTTTTTGGCTGAGTTATCCGAGTTAGAATTGCTGTCCTTATAAGCTTTTTTAGCAGCTTTTATGGCTTTCTTTGCCGTCATAAATTCTTGCCTTCTTTCCTTTTCAACATAGCCAACTAGCTTTCTACCATCATTTAAAATTACTTGAAAAAAATACTGTTTTTCCCTGTCCCATTTATTGAGATCGCCCATATCGGTCAAATCTAGTTGAGTAATATCAATTGTTTCCCCACAAATCTCGGCTACAACTCGATCTGTGTAGATGTGAATTGTCTGCTTAAAAAAGGCATTTTTACCTATGTCAGACCTAAGTTTGGCTATTGAAAAGTGAAATGCATAGATAGAATTATTCATGATTCCGATAAAATCAACTAAAGTTCCAAGTTTGGAATGAAAAATTTGATTTTTTGATATTAGTCAAAATAGGTATTACCTACCTGACAAGCAGCACTACTATTGCTGGCTATTTCAATAGATAGCGTTCCCAGTTAGCTACTACATGCATCAAAACCATCGCGAATTTAATATTTCTTAAATTTTGCTGACTCAAGCTCTCGGACATAGCAGCATTGGAGCAAAAAGATTGTGCGATCGCATGTAACCTTTTTTCCACACAATACTCAACTCACCTTATGCTACGCTAGCAGCAGATGACCTTAATAGGACAGTAGAGTGATAATCGTACCATGAAAAATCTTTACGAAAAAGACTTTTATCAATGGACGCAACAGACTGTCCAGATGATAAAAGATAAACAATATAATTTGGTAGACTGGGATAATTTAATTGAGGAAATCGAGACTTTGGGCAGAAGCGAAAAAAGGGCAGTAAAAAGCCATTTAGTAATTTTATTAATGCATCTGCTCAAATGGCAATATCAACCAGAACATCGTAGTAATAGTTGGAAAGCTTCGATTCGCAATGCTAGAACTGAACTGAGTGATTTATTACAAGATAATCCGAGTTTAGCTGGCGATTTCTTAGTAGAAGTCTTACCGCTTGTTTATACTAGGGCAAGCGAGCAAGCCGCAGAAGAAACAACAATATTTTTACAGCATTTTCCTATTGAATGTCCCTACAGCTTGTCGCAAATATTGGATTTTGAATTTTTGCCAAGCTGATGCAATTGCCTATACTCTCTTTTCCAAAGTTTTGACTTTTGACTTTTAACTTTTGACTTTCTCAAGTAGCACCACTCCCCAAAATATACAAACTCACCAGCGTCCCACTATTCCACAAACTGTGCAGCAACATTGGTGCTAAAAGATTGCGCGATCGCGTGTAAACTATCCCTAAAATTATTCCCAACGTCATCAACGGTAAAATTTCTGAAAGACTGAGATGAGCTAAGGCAAACAAGAAAGCGCTCAAAATAATTGCCCACCAAACAGACATATATCTGGTAAGAGAAGGTAACAGAAAACCGCGAAACAGAAATTCTTCAAACAAAGGAGCAGCGATCGCGGCAGTAAAAAAGAATATACTCAAAGCTACACTATCTCGTGCTTCCAACGCTAACGATAAGAGCGGATTGCTACCGCCTTGCCCTTGCCACAATTGTTGATTGATAATTGACACGATCAATACCAAAGGCAAAGCAACGCAATACCCACCAAAACCCCATAATATCCAGTTACTTCGCCAGTTAAAACGAAACCAGCCTTCAGGGAGGGGAAAAAACGATTTAATCGATAAATATAAAACTCCCAGCCCTCCCGCAGCTAGTAGTAAGTAATTAACCAAAACGTAGAAAGCCTGAATCCTAATTTGTCCGCCTACAGGCTTGACACCAAGAAATGAAAGTGTTAGGGGAATTAACACTTGTCCCATCAGGAAAAAACCGACAATAAATACTTGCCAAACTATTTCCCCAGTCCAAGGTGTAACCCAAACTGTATCTTCATTTCGAGATAGAACAGATTCTTTGCCTTTTCTCAATCTCTGAGCTATCAAAAAAATCAGCAACCCTAAGCCAGTCACGCCTGCCAACCAGGGTAAACTACCAATAATTGCTAGCTTGACAATCGCTCGTTCGGCTAATTCTTGTTGTGTCGCTTGTAGTTGTGCAAATGCATCTTGTCGTTGCTGAAGTTCGTAGAGACGCAACAAAGCGCGATCGCGAAACCATCCGTCTAAATTAGTTTGAATCAACTGCTGTGCGTCAGGCAACAACCGCGCCGGATTGCTCCACAGTCCGATGAGGGCGTTAGCTGTTTCAATAATTGGGGTGTAGGGTGTGGGGTGTGGGGTGTGGGGTGTCGTAAGTGAAATACTCTCCCCCTGTCCCCCTTGTCCCCCTTGTCCCCCTTGTCTTATCAACTCTTCCCAAGTCTTCACCGCCTCCGCCGTCTTTCCTTGCTGTGCTTGGAGAATTCCCAAGCGTAAGGTGAGTTCGGCGTTGAGTTTTTCTAGTCGAGCGAGCGATCGCTGTGATATAGTCTCTTGGTTAGCACGAGACGTTTCTGTCACTGGTGGAGTGGCAGATTTAGGCTGAGGAGTAGCTGGTGCGGATTCAGGTAGAGATCGCGCTTGTTTGAGTTGTGCTAAAGCTTTCTTAATGTTTTTCTGGGTTGAAGTCTTAGCTTCCTGATATTGCTCGATTGCTGATTCTATGGGCTTATCTCCCAACAAAGCTTTACGAGCATTAGTCAAATCTTTACCCCCACTATCTTGGGGTTGCCACTCGGCAGCACGCAAGAGAAGATTAGTTTCGTAGAGTTCCAAGCGACTTTGAAACTGGGGCTGCTGCCAACTTTGCCATAAAGATGCTCCAGCCAGTAAAACTGTTAACACCGTCAACACACTTAAAACTACCCGCTTAATTGTCATGCCACACTCTAGAATGCGATCGCCCTTCTTGAGCATTATGGCAAGAAACAGCCAGGGGGAAAAATTTTTCCCTAGCGATGGCGATCGCTGCAAGTTAAAATGACCCTGGCAATAAATTTGAATTCTAAACCTTAGCTCTTATCTAAATGACCACTCGTGTTGTAATCGTGCGCCACGGACAAAGCAGCTATAACGCCGAACGTCGCATCCAAGGACGTAGCGATGTTTCAGTCTTAACAGAACAAGGGCGTGAAGATGCTCTCAAAGTCGGCGCAGCCCTTAGCAATCTCAACTTTGCCGCTATCTACTCCAGCCCGCTGCAACGTGCCAGACAAACAGCAGAAATCGTTCGCAACTGTTTCGCCACGACAACACCTCTAACAGTTACAGAACAATTACTAGAAATTGACTTACCCCTATGGGAAAAGCTCACAGTCCATGAAGTCAAGGAGAAATTTCCCACAGACTACCGCTTGTGGCACGAGTTTCCTCACGAATTCAAAATGGAGCTACAAACGCCTCAAGGCACAAAAGAGCATTTTCCCGTCCTCGCCCTCTATCAACAAGCACGGCAATTTTGGCAAGATATTCTCTCCCGCCATGCTGGGGAAACTATCTTAATTGTGGGACACAACGGCATTAACCGCGCCCTCCTCAGTACCGCAATTGGCATTTCTCCCAGCCGCTATCATTCCATCCAACAATCCAATTGCGGGATTAGCGTTTTAAATTTTAAACCCCCCTTCCCGCCTAGTGAAAGTCAGGGTCAAGGCGGTTCCGTACAGCTTGAATCAATGAATCAACTCGCCCACCTGGGCAGAGATGTTTTACCATCTTTCCGACCGAACCATCAAGGACAAAGAATCTTACTGATTCGGCATGGCGAAACCGAGTGGAATCGCCAGACCAAATTTCAAGGGCAAATAGACGTTCCCCTCAATGACAATGGCAGAGAACAAGCCCGTAAAGCCGCAGAATTTCTCAAAACCGTAAAACTCGATTTTGCCTTCAGCAGTCCGATGCTGCGTCCCAAGGAAACAGCCGAAATTATTTTGCAGCATCACCCGGAAACTCAACTGAAGTTATATGACGGACTCAGAGAAATCGGTCACGGACTTTGGGAAGGAAAATTAGAAGCAGAAATCGAACAAACATTTCCAGGGGAACTAGAACGGTGGCGGACAGTACCAGGTGAGGTGCAAATGCCAGAAGGAGAAAATTTACAGCAAGTCTGGGAACGCAGCGTTGTTGATTGGCAGACAATGCTATCTTCGGTCACCGATCGCCCTCAGACAGGTATAGTGGTGGCACACGATGCCACAAACAAAGTTTTGCTATGCCACGTTTTAGGTTTATCCACCGCTCAGTTTTGGAACTTCCGCCAAGGTAACGGAGCCGTGACAGTCATTGATTATCCTCAAGGCTTAAATGGTTTACCCGTGTTGCAAGCAATGAATATTACCACCCACTTAGGCGGAGGCGTACTCGACAAGACCGCAGCTGGAGCGTTGTAAATATCATTGGTCATGAATAAGTCAAAAGTCAAAAGTCAAAAGTCAAAACCAAGAACAACTAACCACGATTTATTACAAATGACATAGGGCGAAGCCCTTCCCGTAGGGTATGACAAATGACAAATGACGATGAGTGAATTACTACGACAAGTACGGGTTATCGATCCGGTGACGGGGAGCGATCGCCAAGCATGTGACGTGTTAATTGTAGATGGCGCGATCGCGGCAATAGCGCCACAATTGACCGATTATCCAGCTGATACTCAAGTTAATGACTGTCAAGGCTCGATCTTAGGCACGGGGCTGGTAGATCTCTACAGCCATTCGGGAGAACCAGGGTTTGAAGAACGAGAGACGCTGGCAACTCTTGCAGCAGCTGCTGCTGCTGGCGGCTTCACGCGCGTTAATTTGTTACCCGATACCGTTCCGCCTGTGGATAACTCGGCTGTGGTGTCTAGGCTACTGGGAAAAGGACAAGGGGGACAAGGGGGACAAGGAAGAACTGAGAAATTTGCTCCCTTGTCTTCCCCCTCTCCCTTGTCTCCTCAGCTCCCTCAGCTCCCTCAGCTCCCCCAGCTCTCTTTTTGGGGTGCGCTCACAACCGGAGTCCAGGGACAGCAAATGACGGAGTTAGCAGAATTGGGAGCGGCGGGAATTGTGGGTTTTGCTGACGGTCAGCCAATTGAAAATTGGGGGCTGTTGCGGCGGATGTTGGAATATCTCAAACCTTTAGATAAGCCAGTAGCGCTCTGCGCTTGTCACCGTGGTCTGGTTGGCAATGGAGTGGTGCGAGAGGGTGTTTACTCTATGCGATCTGGCTTACCAGGAAACCCCGCGATCGCCGAAACAACTGCTCTGGCTGCTCTGCTAGAATTAGTTGCCGCGATTGGTACTCCCGTGCATCTGATGCGGGTTTCTACTGCCCGTAGCGTTGAGTTAATCGCAACGGCAAAAGCACGCGGTTTACCAATTACCGCTAGTACGACTTGGATGCATCTATTGCTCGATACCAAAGCCTTGAGCAGTTACAATCCTGCTTTACGGGTAGAACCACCTTTAGGCAATCCTGAAGATGTTGTAGCCCTACGCCAAGGCGTGCGGACGGGGGTTATAGACGCGATCGCGATCGACCACACGCCCTATACCTATGAAGAAAAAACGGTTGCCTTTGCGGAAGCACCTGCTGGGGCAATTGGCTTAGAACTCGCTTTACCCTTACTCTGGCAAAATCTCGTAGCAACTGGAGAATTTTCCGCCTTAGAGTTATGGCAAGCCTTAAGTCACCGTCCATCTGAGTGCTTGCAACAGAATGTAAATGCGATCGCTCCCAACTCGCCAGCGGAATTGATTCTCTTCGACCCCCAACACACTTGGACTGTGACGCAGCAGACTTTAAAATCTCGCTCTCACAATACCCCTTGGTTGGGTCAACAAGTCAACGGTCGCGTTGTCAAAATCTGGCTGTAGAGTCTAATTTAATTCAACTCTCCAATTCGGTTGAGAGGCCAAAACCGGACAATTGCCCGACCAATGATATTATCTCTAGGGACAAATCCCCAAAAATGACTGTCATAACTGTTGTTGCGGTTATCACCTAAAACTAGGTAAGAATTCGGTGGTACGGTGACAGGTCCGTACTGGTACTGTGGCGGAGCTTCAATATACTTTTCCTGTAAGGGGCGATCGTTGATATAGACCCGCTCTCCTTTAACTTCTACTTTATCCCCTGGCAGTCCAACAATGCGTTTAATAAAAGCGTCTTTCAGGTTAGGATTATCTTTTTTAATTGTCTCTGTAGGTGAAAATACTACAATATCGCCCCGTTCCGGCTCGACAAAATGATAACTGACTTTGTCCACAATCAGCTTGTCATACTTTTGGAGTGTCGGAACCATTGATTCCGAGGGAATCCAGCGGGCTTCTGCCACAAAGGTACGAATACCCAAAGCCAAAATTACACTCAAGATAATTGTTCTGCCTAGTTCTCCAATCCACGAACCTTCGTTGTCTTGAGGAGAATTCTGCTCTGGCACTTGATTTTGGACTCGCGACATAGATGCTAAATCTTGTGTTTAGGGGGTAGTAGGTAAAAAAACGTAACTTGGTGAAAAATGTTGCTTGTTAATCGGATCTATAGAAATTGTATTCTCTCTATTATCAGTTATCAGTGGCTAGTGGCTAGTGGCTAGTGGCTAGTGGGGTGTGGGGTGTGGGGTGTAGGGTGTAGGGTGTAGGGTGTAGGGTGTAGGGTGTGGAGATTGTAAATTTCTTTCTCCCTTGTCTCCCTTGTCTCCCAACTTCCGACTTACCACTTCTATATGTCATCTACTTCTAGCTTACTCATTCGCCACGCTCGTATCCTGTTGCCCTCTGGAGAATTTCTCTTGGGAGATGTTCTGACTCGCGATCGCCAGATCGTTGAAATTGCCCCAAATATTCCCACTCCCAGCGACGCAGCCGTGACGGAAATTGACGCAACGGGTTTAACTTTGCTACCAGGGGCGATCGATCCGCAAGTCCACTTTCGCGAACCAGGACTGGAACATAAAGAAGATTTATTCACCGCTAGCTGTGCTTGTGCTAAGGGTGGAGTGACTTCATTTTTGGAGATGCCTAACACTCGTCCGCTGACGACGACTCAACAAACGCTAGATGACAAGCTACAACGAGCTGCGCAAAAGTGTGTAGTCAATTATGGCTTTTTTATCGGAGCAACTGCTGAAAATCTCCCCGACTTGCTGACTGCCCACCCCACACCAGGGATCAAGATTTTTATGGGTTCGATGCACGGGGCATTATTGGTAGATGGAGAAGCGTATTTAGAAGCAATTTTTGCACGGGGCGATCGCTTAATTGCCGTTCATGCTGAAGATCAAGCCCGCATTAACCAAAGACGACAGGAATTTGCTGGCATTCACGATCCGGCAATTCACTCGCAAATTCAAGATAATCAAGCCGCGCTTCTAGCGACACAATTAGCGCTCAAACTGTCGAAAAAGTACCAACGTCGCCTGCATATTCTCCATATGTCTACAGCAGAAGAAGCGGAGTTATTGCGGCAAGACAAACCGAGTTGGGTAACGGCGGAAGTTACACCCCAGCACTTGTTACTTAATACCAGTGCTTACGAAACAATCGGGACTTGGGCGCAGATGAATCCACCCCTGCGATCGCCTCACGACAATGAAGTTCTCTGGCAAGCTTTACTCGATGGTGTCATCGATTTTATCGCCACAGACCATGCGCCACACACCTTAGAAGAGAAAGCCCAGCAATATCCCAATACACCTTCTGGTATGCCAGGGGTAGAAACATCTTTGCCTCTCATGCTGACACAGGCAATGCAAGGGCGCTGTACCGTCGCCCAGGTATCTCATTGGATGTCTACAGCTGTAGCCAAAGCTTACGAAATACCTAATAAAGGGGCGATCGCCCCAGGTTATGATGCCGATCTCGTCCTCGTCGATTTGAATAACTACCATCCCGTCAGACGAGAAGAATTACAGACAAAATGTGGCTGGAGTCCCTTTGAAGGTTGGAATTTAACTGGTTGGGCTGCCTACACCATTGTCGGCGGTCAACTCGTCTACGATCGCGGCAAGTTAAATACTCAAGTTAGAGGGCAAGCTTTGAGTTTTGGCGAGTAATTGTTGACAGTTATCAGTGAAGAAAGGGTGTGGGGTGTGGGGTGTGGGGTGTGGGGTGTGGTGAATTAATTGCGAATTGCGAATTGTCTTGCTCCCGAGCGCAACCTTGCGCTTCCTCAGCTCCCTCAGCTCTCTTCCTCCCTGCTCCCTAACAACAACTTCAGCAAATTTACGGATATATTTTTTAAATAGCTAAATATTAATAAATTCTAAAACTCATATCAAATAAGATAATACCGCAAACCTACGGAGGACTTAAAAATAGGAAATGTTAGGAGTTCACGACATCAGTAAATTTACGGTGGTAGCCCTATAGAACTTTATGATTTCCTAAGAATGTTATTCACCTCGACGGGTTAACAATCCTCATTGGTAGCAGACGATCGCTTTTTAAATTTACTTTTTTAAATTGAAATTATTGAAGGCGATAACTGGGTTGAAATTACACTTAGCCGTGCTGCAATTATGGGGTTTGGAAACTTCTTTAGTCAAGCTTTTAAGGGTTAGCAAAGTCAAACCCATGAGACTACGCCAAAAAATACTGCCAATTGTCGGAACTACTATAGTTAGCCTGGTTACAGTTCTTTACACTACCTCGGCTACCGTTTTACTTGGTAGCTTTATCCAGTTAGAGCAACAGGAGACTCGCGCTCGGGTTGAGTGAGTCCAAAAAGCTTTGGATGAAGAAATTTTTCGAGTCAATCTGATTGCTACAGATTGGGCTGAATGGGACGAAACTTACGTGTTCTTTGACAACTCGAATCAAAGCTATATTGACAATAATGTAGATAATCTTAGTCTCACTAACGTCCAGCTAAACTTAGTAGCTTTTGTCAATTCATCGGGGGAAATTGTTTACGGAAAATTTTCCGAGCCGACCTGTCAAAAATGCTTACCCGTTGGTAGCGATCTTCAGCAACATTTGGCTAGCAAGGAACTGTTGCGGGGAGATAATGCGATCGCCGGATTAATTCTGCTTCAACGTACCCCAATATTAATTGCTGTCAGACCGATTCGCAAAACAGATCGGAGCAAATTGAGTCATGGAGTCTTAATTCTCGGTCGCTATCTCAACCGCGATGCGATCGCTCGCATATCCGAACGCACTCATCTCGATTTTGCTCTACAGGCAGTTAATGACGATCGCCTACCTGCCGATCTCCAAGCAGCAAGGACTGCTTTATTGCAGCAGCAAGTTTTGGTGCGTCCTCTCAACGAAGAAACTATTGCTGGATATACTCTGATTAGGGATATTTACGGGCAACCTGCTGTCATTGTGAGCGTTAAAATGCCCAGAAATATCTACCATCAAGGACAAGCTAGCATTCGCTACTTATTTTTATGCTTATTGGTCGTTAGTGTAAGCGTGAGCGCGATCGTGCTACTGCTACTCGATCGATTAGTGTTTTCAAGGCTTTCTAGCCTCAGCAGCAATGTTCGCAGTCTCAGCACGGGAGATGCAGTATCCCAAAATATAGCAGCAAATAAAGATGAACTATCAAGCTTAGCAGATGCAATTAATCATATGCTGCAAGCCTTAGCAGATTCTCAATATCAACAACGAGCGAGGGAAGAACGCTATTACAAATACAGCAAGATTTTAACCGAGCTAGCTAAGCGACAAACGGCAGAAAATAGCGACCTCAACGCTCGTTTACGTGAAATTACGGCAGCAGCAGCCGATACTCTAGAGGTGGAGTATGCCAGCGTGTGGGTGTATAGTCCTGGAGGCAGAAAATTACAGTGTGCGGCTCTATATCAATGCAGTACTGCTGCGTATACAACAGGGATGGAGTGGCAAGCGTCAGATTATCCTGGTTACTTTAAAGCCTTGCGTCAAGAGCGAGCATTAGCAACAGCAGATGTACGCACCGAACCCAAAACCAAAAAAATGGCAGAGCGATTTTTGGTAAAACTTGGAATTGGCGCAATGGTGAACGCACCAATTTACCTCAATGGTAGGATTGTAGGTATTGTCTGCCACGGACACAAGAAAACATCACGCCAATGGTTAATTGAAGAACAAAATTTTACAGCTTCGATCGCGAATTTAGTTGCTTTGGCATTATCAGCTTGGGAACGACAACGATCGCAAGTTGCCTTACAGTCAGCCTACGACGAAGTAGAAAATAAAATTCGCGAACGGACTGGAGAATTGGCAGAAGTCAATCAGCAACTCCGCGCCGAAATTCTCGCGTGTCACATCACTGAGAAAAAACTGATGCATCAGGCTTCGCACGATCCTTTAACTGGATTGGCTAACCGTACTTTATTTATGCAACGTTTAGATAGCGCGATCGATCGCAGTCAACAAGAACATTCTTTATTAGCTGTTTTATTTGTTGATTTAGATCGGTTTAAATCAGTTAACGATACTCTAGGACATGCAATTGGCGATCGCTTGTTAATTGCAATTTCACATCGTCTGCAAGCTTGTCTGCGCCCAGACGACTTAGTAGCCAGGTTAGGAGGAGACGAATTTACTATCTTACTAGAAAATATTAAAAATACGAATGATGCCGTACATGTTGCCGAGCGCATTCAACGAGAATTAAATTTACCTTTTCACTTCGGCGGACATACGATCGATACTAGCGCTAGTATTGGCGTTGCCTTTAATCTTACAGGTTACGAACGACCGGAAGATTTGTTACACAAGGCTGACCTCACTATGTATCGGGCAAAAACTACTGGTAAAGGACGTTATGAAATTTGCGATCGCAATCCAGTCGAACAGTCGGCGCGGCGATAATTTATTTCTCTACTCCCGATAATGCAACCCTGATTCCTAAAGCAATTAAAACTGCTCCCATTGCCTTTTCTAAATAATGGGTAACTGAAAGTAATTTTTCTTTAAGTATGGGGTGAGACATGACGAGCGCTACTGATGTATACCAAGTAAAAGTCATTATTCCCATTTGCAAGCCGTACCAAATTTGAACGGGTATAGGTGTAAGCGGGTTGATAACTTGAGTAAATAAACTTAAAAAAAATAAAGTCACTTTAGGATTGAGAATATTGTTAACAAAACCCATTCTAACGGCTGCTAGCTTACTAAGATCTTGACTAGTCTGCGAGCGTCTAGACTGCCGATCTAGTTGCCGTTGTGGTTTCGCTATTAATGATTTATAACCAAGGTAAATTAGATAAGCAGCACCTAAATACTTAATCAAAGCAAATAAAACAATCGATCGCGAGATAATAAAACCAATCCCAATTAAAGAATAACTAGCATGAACCAAAATTCCCAAAGTTAAACCGAGAGCAGAATAAATTCCCGTTCGCCGCGAATAAACTAAACTATTACGACAAATCACCACAAAATCTGCTCCAGGTGCAATAATCACTAGAAATTGTAAAACGGCTACGGCGATTAATTCAGGTAATAAAGGCATAATCTAATTGAAAGTTTCCAATACAGGTAAGTTCAACTATGCGATCGCGATCGCCTCGATGCATCAGTCGAATCAGGAGATAATCTAACGGCTTGTAATCTAACTTTTCTGCCCATTCAATTGCCACAATTCCAGGGGCAAACTCTATTCCTTCCCAATAAATTTCTGGTTGTAATTCTGTAATTTCTGTTGGTTCTAAACGATACAAATCGAAATGATATAAAGGTATCCGACCTTCTAAATACTCGCTAATTAACGTAAAAGTAGGACTCTGGATTGGCTCGTGAATCCCCAAACCCGCACCAATCCCCTGTACCAAAGTCGTTTTCCCACTACCTAGATCGCCTTCTAACAAAATCGTACTACCAGCAGGCAAACAGCGCCCTAAATTAACACCAAGCGATCGCGTTGCTGCTGCATTTGTTAACGAAAGTACAATTGTCTCTCTCATGATTTGAATGAGTAGTTATCAGTTATCAGTTATCAGTTACTACTGGTTAGTCATAACTTCTGTCTCCTGACTCCTGACTTTTGACTTTTGACTTTTAACTTTTGACTTTTAACCTCATCCTCTCATCTTACTCGCCCGACTGTACCAGCGAAATAGGACTCCTGCCAAGCGTTGCGGGTTGTGACGTACTAAACCTTGTTCGTCTTCATCCATCACGTTAGCAAGGATAATTCGTCGCTTTAACTGTGCTACTTCTTCGCGATCGAGAAAGACAGGATGAGAATTTTCTTGAGCGTAGCGGATTAAGCTAGTTTCTGAAGGAGATTGCTTTTGTACGAGTACAGCACTAAATAAATGTCGCCCGCAAGCGCGATCGATCGCGCGAATGTGATCTGCAACAGAATAACCTTGAGTTTCACCTGGTTGAGTCATGATATTGCAGACGTAGATACAGGGAATCGGAGGATTGCCTTTTTGACACCGTTTGGCGATCGCGGCGGCGATTTCTGGTACTAACAAATTAGGAATGATACTAGTGTAAAGACTGCCAGGACCAATAACAATAAAGTCTGCTTCCTCGATCGCTTGCAAGGCTTTGGGTAGTGCTGGGGGATTGGTAGGAGTGCAACCGAGTCTGATAATACTACCCTTAGCATGAGTGATATTAGACTCCCCTTCTATCCGGCGACCGTCCGCTAATTCTGCCCACAAACGCATATCGCTGAGAGTTGCTGGCAACACTTGACCTCTGACAGCAAGAACCTTGGAACTTGCCGCGATCGCCTGTTCCAAATCTCCAGTAATATCGCTCATAGCGGTCAAAAATAAATTGCCAAAACTGTGTCCGACTAATCCATCTCCAGCTTTGAAGCGATACTGAAATAGTTCTGTCAATAATTTTTCTTCTGATGCTAGCGCTGCTAGGCAACTACGAATATCTCCTGGGGGTAAAACGCCGATTTCGCGACGCAACCTTCCAGAGGAACCGCCATCGTCCGCTACGGTGACAACAGCAGTAATGTTAGCACTGTATGTTTTCAATCCCCGTAATAGCGTTGATAGTCCCGTACCACCACCCACAACCACAATTTTTGGTCCTCGGTTTAAGCGGCGATAGTTCAACAGTAAATCGATCAGTTCTTCATCGCCATCCGTGCGGAATACCTCAGTAATTGAACCTACGGTTCGAGATTGCCCCCAGAGAATTAACAAAAAGCCCAATAACAAAACTAAAGGACCGCTAATATAGCTAGGTAAAATAGTTGTAACTTTATTGAGAAACCCTTCAACTAATTGAATTGCATAAAAAATTGGTGTTAGTTTAATCCAGATTGCCAAACCTAAACCAACAAAACACACTCCACTAGCACTAATTAATAACCAGCGCTTGATTGATAAACCAGGAGATAACCACTTAAACCATTGGTTGACACGATAGGGAGTGACAGCGCGGGAGTCCTGCCGAAAATACTTGAGAATTCGTTTAGGAGTATTAAAAGGCATAACTGGATACGTGGCAGGTGGACATAACGCAGGTGAATCTGATGCAGGTAGATATGACAATGTATATCAGACGATCGACCAACTAGAAACTAAGTCACTTTAGAGAACTTGCAAAAGAGAACTTGCGGAACAATGATAGCAATCTAGACATGGGAACGAGGTAAAAGGGTTCAGTGGGATCGAAACAACAAATTGAACAACGGCTGGAAAAACGCCTAGAAAAACGGATTCTGGGATTAGATCCCGGGCTAGCAATTTTAGGCTTCGGTGCTATTTGTACGCCAGTAGGAGATCCGATCGCAACAGCAACTTCATTAAAGTCTGCCCCAATTCCGACCCAAGCGATCGCCACTTCGGTCAAGTTGCTAGACTTTGGCATAATTCAAACTGCTGCTAAAAACGAGATCGGCAGCCGACTTTGTACGATTTATGAAGATTTACATACCATACTTCAAGAATGGCAACCGGACTTAGTAGCAATTGAAAAGCTGTTCTTTTACCGCATGGCTAGTACTATTTCCGTAGCTCAAGCACGGGGAGTTTTAATGCTTGTCCTAGCCCAGCACAACATCCCCTACATCGAGTTTACTCCCGCCCAAATTAAGCAAGCGCTGACGGGGTGGGGCAATGCCGATAAACGCGATGTCCAACTCGCAGTAGCCCGCGAATTAAATCTAGACTACATCCCTCAGCCAGACGACGCTGCTGATGCTTTAGCAGTAGCCTTAACTGCATGGTTTCAAGTCTAGGGAGCAGTTACCAGTTATCAGTGACTAGTGACCAGTGACCAGTGACCAGCAACCATTAACCGTCAACTATCAACTACCAATTACCAATTACCAATTCCAAATGACAAATAACAAACTGTCTACTGTCAGAAAAACAAAAGTTGTTGCTCGGTAAGATATTCCTATACACGCTCTTGTCTTATGGTTTCACTCGCTCGTAAAAACCTGCTGGAAGATATTCCTCGCTTTTTGGTAGCGCAAGCAGGAATTATGTTCGCCGTGAGCCTGGTAACTATTCAAACAGGTATCTTCAATGGATTTACGCGATCGGCAGCACAGTTAATATATAATGCCAATGCTGATATTTGGGTAACTTCTGATACATTAGTCCAGCCAGAACTCAGCTTGCCGCTACCAGCAACAACATTAGACCAAGCTCAGGAGGTAGCAGGAGTAGCACGCGCTGAAGCACTGATTTTTAAGAGTGCTGTTTGGCGACATTCCAGCAGCGATATCAATTTGGTACGGGTGATTGGTTTCGATCCGCAAGGACAACTATTTAACCCCAACAATTTGATCCAGGGTAGTAGGCAAGCTTTGCAACAACCTTACACAGCGATCGCAGATACTAGCACGTTGCGATCGCTAAACGTGAGCAAAGTTGGCGACATAGCAGAACTCGGTTCTCTACCAGTGCGTTTGGTAGGCTTGACTCAAGGTAATCGCTCGATTACTTCTAATCCTTTTGTTTTCACGTCTTTAGAGAATGCCAATGCTTATGCAACTGGTGGTCAGAATGCTAGGTTGTCCTGTAAGTTGCAGACTGGTTCAGAAGACATTCAATGTACGAGTATACCGACAAATCAGAAACAGAGTCCTCAAGCTAAACCACGTCAGCTAGCAGCTTCAGATACGATTTCTTTCATTTTAATTCGCGCTCAATCTGGGCAAGACCTGCAACAGCTCAAGCAGAGATTAGAAACAGCTATTCCCAATACCACTGCATATACTCAAGCTGAGTTGATTAAGAAAACGCAGCAGTTCTGGCAGCGCCGAACGGGGGTGGGTTTTATTTTGGGGTTGGGTGCAACTGTAGGCATTATCGTAGGGGGCATCATTGTGGGTCAAATTCTCTATTCTTCCGTCTCTGACCATTTGCGCGAGTTTGGCACGCTTAAAGCAATGGGGGCATCCGATTGGACTATATATGGCGTAATTATCGAACAATCGCTTTGGATGGCGGTTTTGGGCTATATCCCAGGTATAGTTCTTTGCTTTGGAGTCGGTGCATGGACTTTTGCGACGCAGGGTATCACGATCTTGATTACCCCTGCTACGGCGATCGCCGTGTTTGGCATTACGGTAGCAATTTGTGTCGGTTCGGCAATCTTTGCCATTCAAAAAGTAACGCGGGTCGATCCGGCAATCGTCTTTAAGGCATAATTTCCTTCTTCCCAGGGAGAGAAAAAAACTATTTACAATATCTATATACAACTTCATAAATGCTTCATTTATTCCGAAAGCTATATAGGGAGAAATAAATAAGGTAAGTAGAATACATTCATGCATTACAAAGTTTAATATTTTTCCTGGCTACTCCAAATTTTCGTGAAGTTAAAACCATATCGATTCAATATTTGCAATAATGACAGCCTCTTTAATCAATTTCGCCACTGCAATTAAGCCTTCAATCAAGCACCGCAAAAGATCGGCGGAATCGAACTGTGGTGCAAATATCCCAGAATCGTCAGCCATTGTCGCTAAAGGGATAGAAATGGCATTTCAGTCAGGACAACAGCAGTATCCCGTGCTGAAGGGGATCGATCTCGAAATTCGAGCTGGTGATATTCAATTACTTATGGGACCATCCGGTTCGGGTAAGACAACCTTACTCTCAATTTTGGCAGGATTGCTTACGCCAACAGAAGGATGCGTTTACTTGCTTGGCAAAGAGATTACTAGAATGTCTCGGGAAAAGCTGGCGAAATTTAGATTACATAATATTGGTTTTATCTTCCAAGGTTTTAACTTATTTCCGGCGCTAACGGCAGCAGAAAATGTCGAGTTAGTGCTGAACTATAAGGGGATTAATGGTGCGATCGCCCAAAAACAAGCACGAACTTTGCTAGAACAAGTAGGATTAGGGGCGCAGGTGAATCAAAAACCTAGCGATCTATCCGGCGGACAAAAACAGCGAGTCGCGATCGCCCGTGCTTTGGCTGGTAATCCCAAGTTGATTATGGCAGACGAACCCACAGCAGCTTTAGATTCTCAAAGCGGTCACAACGTAATTCAGTTACTTCGCAATTTGGCAAAAGAGCAAGGTTGCACTGTTTTGATGGTGACGCACGACCCCAGAATTATTGACGTTGCCGATCGCGTCAGCTATTTAGAAGATGGGATGTTGACGCAGAAGTAGGAATCGTAGGGTGTGTTAGATAACGCACCCCAATAAAAATTTCGATTTGGGCAGGGGCGCACAACTGTGCGCCCCTACAAGCGTTATACCGATGATTGCGTTAGTTCTTTCACAATTTGACGCAATACTTCTTCCACCGATCGCGGTTGCCAGCCTAACTCTTTTCTTGCCTTTGTCGCATCAACCCGCACGCAGCGATCGTACACGTAATGAACTCGTTCGCGGCTGAGGGGAGGTTGCCATTTTAGCAGTCTGCCAATTGGATCGAGAACATTACCGACAAGCTTTACAAGAGATTTAGGTGCTTCCTTGGGAACGGGAATTCCTGACTCTTGGGAGATAATTTGAAACATTTCCTTCGTAGGCAAATCTCCGGCAGAGATAATGAAATGTTCGCCAGTTTTGCCTTTTTCAGCAGCTAAAAGCATCGCTTCTACTAAGTCATCGACGTGAACGATACCCGTAATGCGATCGCCCCCCGCCCATAATTTCAGTCCGCCTTTAAGAAATTGTTTCAGTACGGGTCCGAAATGGGGATCGTCAGAGCCAAAAATACCCGAAGGCATGACACTAACTACAGGTAAACCTTGGGCAGCAAATTGGTCGGCTAACTTTTGTGCTTTGTATTTAGTCACGTCATAAGCAGAGGAAAAGTCAGTTTGAGTGCGATTAAAAGTTTCATCAATCACTTTTCCCTGGGTATCGCCGTAAATTCCTACAGTGCTACAGTAAACGACTTTTCCTACTTTCAATTCTTGGGCAACATCTAAGACAGCGTGGGTTCCTTCTACGTTGACCCGTTCCATCTTAGCTGCATCGACTATGCCTAATTCCACATAAGCCGCCGTGTGAAACACCACGTCTACACCAGCCATAGCAGCGCGCAGAGCATGGCGATCGCTAATATCGCCGTAAACTAGCTCTATGGGGCAGTCAGCCAGACGGGAAAGATTGCTAGACTTGCGTATCAAACCAACAACAGTATCTCCTCGTTGGGTTAAAGCACGGACTAAATGAGAACCTGTAAAACCGTTAGCGCCAGTAACTAGTGCTTTCATGAAGGGTGTGGGTAATTGGTAGTTGGTAGTTGGTAGTTAGTAGTTGACGGTTAATGGTAGTTGGTAGTTGGTTGTTATTCTCCCTTGTCCCCCTTGTCCCCCTTGTCCCCCTTGTCCCCCTGCGCCCCCTAATCCCCACTCCCTTCGGTCGTGGGGAAGAGCGAGTTCCCCCTTGTCCCCCTTGTCCCCCTT